>JBFMDD010000047.1:0-12974 GCA_040754115.1 bacterium | reverse complement strand
AGAGAGTTAAATCACACAATGCAAGATAGAAATAAATTGAAATTAGTAGAATTCGAAGAATGTTGCGAAGCAAAAATTTATGGAAATTCATTGTTTTTTACTACCAATTTCAATCAATTTCTATAAAATTTCCATTATATTTCTATCAGTTTCTATTTTTCTTGTAGTGTGAGATGAAAGTTTCATTTTCATTAGTGAACTTAACCATACAGGTCGAAAAATGTTGTAAACATTATCTTCCCTCCTTCATTATTTGCAGTTGATAAATTACCTGGACAATAGTCTTATGCCAAGCCTTGTTCCATGCCTCCAAAAGCATACCTTCATTAAGCGAAGCTATGCGGTTATATGCCTTTTTGAGCATTTCGTATTCTTGGCAATTAAATGCTCCAAGCCCACCTTTTCTACCCATCAGTTTGGCCAATTTTTGAATAAAGGCAACGAAAGGCCAACTGCGATGTGAAATAACCTTGCAATAGTCTATCCCTTTGCTTTAAGCATTTAGTTGTTTATCATGCTCCTTGAGCAATAATTCCAGGTAATTGTTTTTAGGTTTGCTCTTTTGAAGAGTTTCTGTCAGTTGCCCACCCTGCTCCCGATTATACAGGCTACCCTGTCCCAGGAATTTATCATCGAGGGAATAAATCCATACCTTCTCCTTATTGTGAACGCTTCCTTAAAAGAAGGTACTATTCATCTTAAAAAATTGCTTGACAACAACTCTATAATATGGTATCTTTGATTTAGAAGAAAAGGTTGGGAAAGTATGAACAGATGAGTTAGATAACTTTGTTAAAAAACACGGAGTGGTTTTAACTGAATAAGAAAAAAACTAAAAAAAGGAACAATTCATCAGAAGATATTATTATTATTTATTATTTTTAAGAAAGGGGGAAATATAATGAGAGAGTCTCAAGCCAGACTTATTCGACAAAGAAAGCTTGAGGAATTATAAGCTTCTCAAAAAGGAGGAATCCTGCTTTTTCGAGAGACAGAAGAAGCTTTAGGAATTAAAGGGGGTAAAGGCAATTTCAGACGTCAAGGGTTTCCTATCTCAAGTTATTACAAACCTGAAAACCCATGCCGTATCGCAAGGAACAAAAAAATAGTTGATAGGTTATTAGAACGATGAGTTCTCCCTCTTTTTCTGATAAAAGAACTGAACAGCTCCATTATATCTTCTCCACTCTTTATCCTCTCGTTCAGAAGTCAGTTCTTAGTTATGAAGTTAATGAAGGGAGAAAAGCGGAATCTGCTATAATTGAAATTCGAGATTGTCTAAATCATTTTCTCACCAACTTTCTCCAGAAGAACAAGATAATGAATTGATTTGTGCTTTTGAACATCTTAAACGAGCAGCAGTAGAACCTTTAGAATTTGTAGTTGAAGAAAGAATGAGTAGGATAGATAAAAAACGAAGATTTATCCTTTTTTCTAAATTGCTATTAGTTAAAACTCCTTCTAAAAAAGAAATTAATGATAAAGTAGAGGAAATAAAAACTCATGTACGCTCGGGTAGATTACAAAAAGGGCTTTCGGGTAACCTACAAGAATGTCTTAATCACTTTAAAATAGCACATAAAAAAGTAATTGAGCTTGAAGAAACTCTTTCTCCTGCTATATTGAATGATAGAATTTTTCAAGTTATACTTCTCATTTTAGGATTAATAATAGGAAGTATATTAACTAAGTTAATTTCATAACAACTAAATTGACATAGAAGTTATCAAAAATAACTGAAGCACCACAATAAAGAGTGATTACTATTTTCTTATTTTTTAATCCAATTCATCATTTTCCGTAGTTGTGCGCCTATTTTTTCAATCATATGTTCGGAATCCTTTTTAAGTAAGGCATTAAATACGGGTCGATTAGCCTGATTTTCTAATACCCATTCTGTGGCAAAATGTCCGTCCTGGATATATCTTAAAATCTCTTTCATCTTTTTGCGAGTTTCATCTGTAATAATCATTCTTCCTCTTGTAACATCTCCATATTTAGCCGTATCGCTAATTGCCTGTCGCATACCCATAATTCCCCGCTCATAAATTAAATCAACAATCAGTTTTAACTCATGGCAGCACTCAAAATAAGCTATTTCAGGTTGGTATCCTGCCTCAACTAATGTATCAAAACTGGCGCGGATTAATTCAGATGTTCCACCACATAAAACTACCTGTTCTCCAAATAGGTCTGTTTCGGTTTCTTCTGCAAATGTAGTTTCAATCACCCCAGCACGCGTTCCTCCAATTCCTTTAGCATAAGCTAATCCTATCTGTTTTGCTTGCCCTGAGGCATCCTGATGAATAGCAATCAAATTGGGCACTCCACCACCCTCTTGAAATACCTGTCTTACCAATCGACCAGGCCCTTTAGGAGCAATCATTATGACATCAATATCTCTTGGTGGGATTATCTGTCCAAAGTGGATATTAAATCCATGAGAAAAACCTAATACATTACCTGATTTAAGATTAGCTGCAATCTCAGATTTATACACTTGAGCTTGAAACTGATCTGGAACTAATAGTTGGATATAATCTGCTACTTCCGTAGCCTCTTTCGCAGAGACTGGTTTAAACCCATCTTCAATTGCCTTCTCATAATTAGGACTTCCCTTTAGTTCAGCTACAATTACCTCTAACCCACTATCCCGTAGGTTTTGTGCATGAGCATGTCCTTGCGCCCCATATCCCACAATACTAATCTTTTTCCCTTTCAGGACTTCTAAATCTGCATCCTCATCATAATAAATTTTTGCCATTAATTCTACCTCCTATTTA
Organism: bacterium; assembly: GCA_040754115.1. GTDB lineage: Bacteria > UBA9089 > CG2-30-40-21 > CG2-30-40-21 > SBAY01 > JBFMDD01. Next base: position 10,191 of record JBFMDD010000047.1, on the reverse strand, counting down.
TAGTAGAAGACTCTCGGATAAAATTGGGCGTTGATTTTATTAGCCTTCCAAACAGACAATTTTCTTTTCACCCCCACCGAAGGAACAAGGATCAAGGTACAAGATTACTCTACCTTGCTCCTCGATCCTTGAACCTTGAACCTTATTTTTATCCGAGAATCTACTAGTGTCGTGTTGAGTAAATTCTGCACTATTTTCAAGGATTATCACCCCTAATCAAGTGGTGGGTGATGGGTAATAGGTAATGGGTAATATCCCTACTACCTACTACCCATAACCTAAAACCTATTTCGAGTTCTATGACACGATACTGGTGCAAAATTTCTTCAACGCGACACTAGTAATGCTACCTTTATTGTAGTTCAACTAATGTTTGCATATCAAAATCCATCTTCATTTCCATTGCCATTTCTTTTTCACCTATTGTGCTACTATAACCTGTTTCCATCTTCATATTCATTCCTAAATCAGTACTGATTAATTTGCCTTCTTCATATGCAAAAAGCATTTCCCCTTTACCTTGAGCATCTCCTTTAAACTTTACATCAATTGGTGGCATATTGGATTGCGATAGGAATTCAGGCTTTTTTTCTCCAAAATCCGTAGTTATATCTATTCCTACCCTGACACATTCATACCCCTTTACCTGTTTAAATTCTTCAATAGTATAAGTATATTTTCCATGTGTAGTGCCTAAAAAAGGTATTTTGTGCTCCATCTCCTCTATCCATGCATCACCTACTTTCATTTCTTCTACTGGGAATCTATGATAGTTCTCTTCTATTGCACTTATTATATTTTTTTCAAACTCTTCTTTAAACTTACGACTAAATTCATCTGGGATTTCTTCTGGTATTTGAGCTAATATTTGGTCCAAGATTTCTTCTATCCCGTTTACTTCTAATATGGAACCATCTCTGGCTATTTTTATATTAAATTTTCTCCCTTTAAGGAAATTAAGGAATGGATTTTCTTCTTTTTTGCCAAATATAGGGAATGGGATTTCCTCTTTACCTATTTTTATATCCTGCTTAAAGGAGTCATAACTGATTTCTACATTAGCTATTCCTCTTTCCTCAATTCCTATAACCTTTTGAGTAAATATACATTCTGTCTTTGTCTCCATTCCAATTGGAGGAATAGGAATAGTTTTTGTTGGTAACCCACTTATAGTCATTGTCCCCTTAGAAATAGTAGAGGCTTTGTATTTAAGCACATCTCCTTTTTTGTACTTATATTGTAGTATTATACTCTTTTCATGTAAAGTACAACTACCTATAAATACTACTAATAATATCCATAAGATTATCGTTTTTTTCGTCATGTTATTATATTTTACAAAAAGAATTACACCTTGTCAACAAAAATCGTCAAATGAGATAGCATATTTGGCACTGTCGCACTCCAAATACGCTAAATCAACTTTTTTTAGCTAAATCAAAGGCTTCATGTAATGCTTTTACAGCCTCTTCTGCATAGGTTCTTCTAATAATGCAAGAGATTTTTATTTCAGATGTGCTAATCATATCGATATTAATTCCCTTTGATGCCAATCCAGAGAACATTTTAGCTGCTACCCCTGAGTGACTTCGCATCCCAACACCAACAATCGATACCTTAGCGACATTATCGTCTGAAGTTACTCCTTTAGCACCTATTTCTTTCGTTATGCCTTCCATAATTTTAATTGTTTTGTTTAAATCACTTTTAGTTACAGTAAAAGAGATATCATTTGTTTCATTTGCAGAAGCACTCTGGACAATCATATCTACATTGATATTTCCCTCGTCTAATGCAGTAAATATCTTTGCTGCCATACCTGGTTTATCTGGTACATCTAAGATAGTAATTTTTGCTTCATCAAGATGTGAAGTTACGCCACTTACTAATATTTCTTCCATAGAAGCTACCTCCTCACAAACTATAGTTCCATGAGAGTCATTAAAGCTGGACCTAACATGGATTTTAACACCAAATTTCTTAGCCATCTCAACTGATCGTGATTGTAGCACTTTTGCACCTGCACTGGCTAACTCTAACATCTCTTCATAAGATATTAAGTCTAATTTGCGTGCTTGCGGTACAATTCTTGGGTCAGTAGTATAGACACCATCCACATCAGTAAATATTTCACAAATATCAGCTTCTAATACTGCGGCTAATGCAACCGCAGTAGTATCTGAGCCTCCTCTGCCTAATGTAGTAATATCCTGGTCTTCTGTAATGCCTTGAAATCCTGCTACTACTACTACCTTACCTGAGTTTAGTTCTTTTAATATTCTATCTGTGCTTACCTTTTGAATTTTGGCTTTAGTATAAGCCTTATTTGTCAATATCTCGACCTGCTGAGCAGTTAAAGATACTGCCGGACAACCCATGGAAATTAAGGCAATACTCAATAGTGCACATGATACCTGTTCACCAGTAGATAAAAGCATATCCATTTCTCGCTCATCAGGTGTAGGAGTGATTTTGTTAGCTAATTCGATTAATTCATCAGTTGTATCACCTAATGCAGAGACTACCACTATCATTTGATGTTCTCTTTTTTGTGCTTTCACTATTTGTTCAGCGACTTTTTTTATTCGTTCTGGATTAGCAACAGATGAACCGCCGTATTTTCTAACAATTATTCCCATTCTTATTTACTCCTTATTTTCCCTCTAAAAGTTTAACACAGTTATGGTCTATCTCTACAATCCCCAATATAAATACATTACTATCAATAACGATGCGCATACTCTTGCTGCCATATTTCCTCTCTAATTTCTCTAATCCTTTGGATAACCTGTTCGTTTGTTTTATTGTACCCACCTGCTTTCTTTATCTCTTCTCGAATTTCCATAAGTCCTTCAACCCATTGTTTTTTCTTATCTTTGACTTCTAACAAAGGTGCTATATCCTCGACTTCTTCTCTAACCGCAGTTCTAAATAATTCTGATAGACTAGAAAATATCCCCGCTTTAGTTAACTCTTTAGATTTGTTATACACATCTACCGGAAGAGTCAAAGTAACTCTTTTAGATTCCATTATTACCAATTACCTCCTTATCGAAAAAACATTGTTATACTGGACACTGCCATTAACTGAGCTATTTAGGGATGGTTTATTTTCATCGTTTTCCCTGTGATTTCTTTTGGAAATTAGAAATTAAGTCTTCACTTCTTTCCCCAATTTCTAATTTCATATTCATTTTTTAACCACAAGCTTTCACGCTAAAGTGAGCCGTTTCTAAAATCGCAATTTGTAACGGTGTTGAGGATAATTATACATTAGTAAATCATAAATGTCAATTATTTTTTATCCTCTAATAAAGTAATTCATTAAAGTATACCCTTTTTCAAAATTAAGTAAACTATTTTTTGCCACGACTTCATTATATTCTAATATTTCATCTGGTATTATCTTATATCCAAAGATAATAAATGGGACTTCATCCGCGGTATGTGTTTTTAATGAAATTGGAGTTGGATGGTCACATAAGGCTAAAATCCTGATTTTATCTAATAGAGTTGGTAGTTTTTTAATGATAGTTCCCACGGTTTTTGAATCAAAGTCTTCAATAGCCTTAATTTTTGCTTGTAAATCACCGTTATGTCCTGCTTCATCAGGTGCCTCTACATGTACAAATACAAAGTCCTTATTCTTTAAAGCCTCTAATGCATATTCAGCTTTGCCAACGAAGTTTGTATCAAGATAACCAGTTGCTCCAGGAACATTAATGATTTCTAATCCAGCATATTTCCCGGTGCCTTTAACTAAGTCAACAGCCGAGATTACCGCTCCACTAAGCCCAAATTGTTGTGTAAAAGCAGGGATTTTTGGAGGTTTCCCATGACCCCATAGCCAAATCATATTTGCAGGGTTTTTGTTTTCTTTCATTCTTTTCTTATTAACTTCATGCTCTTCTAAAAATCCTTGTGAGGCAAACATCAATTCACGAATAACGCCAGCATCAGCACCATTTGGTAAGTGTGAGTCATACGGTTTTCCAGTTATGTCATGTGGTGGAGTACAGGTTAGTAGCGAGTGTTCTTTATCCTCTGGTCTGTGTCCTCTGGTCTGTGTATTCTGCTTTAATACCATTAAGTGGCGATAGCTGACCCCTGGATAAAATTTGACTTTATCACTTCCAAGTTTCTTATCCAAAAACTCAATTAGTTCTTTTGCCTCAATGGTTGAGATATGTCCAGCACTATAATCCTCTAAAATATCTCCTTTTATCGTCACAAGATTACATCTAAATGCAATCTCATCTTCTTTTAACTCAATTCCCATACTTGCTGCTTCAAGAGGTGCTCGACCACTGTAATATTTTTTTGGGTCATAGCCTAATACAGACAAATTGGCAATATCACTTCCTGGTGGCATTCCATCAGGGATAGTCTTAATCATACCCACTGCACCATTTTTAGCTAAATAGTCTAAATTGGGAATATTGGCTACCTGAAGAGGTGTTTTACCACCTATCTCCTCGATGGGATAATCCGCCATCCCATCGCCAACTAATAAAATATATTTCATAGCACTTGTTCCTTCTTTACCCCTTGTTCTTAAATTCTGGCAAACTCTGTTTCCTAAATCGTAACCGTTCAGGTGTAATGAAGGGAAAAGGGCAAATAATGGGAAAATGGGAAATTCATTTTTATGTAGAGGGATTTGATAGTTGTTCTGGTCGTTCCCACATTATAGTCTTTGCAAAAGTAAGTTTCTCTTTTTGGAGTGCGGTAGCTTGCTACCACTTTGAGCAAAGCGCAAGCAAGCTCTCGCCGTCCAAAGCGAAAGCAAGCTTTCGCACTCCACATTTTGAGAAAAGTATGTTCAGTATACTCAGTGAACAGTCAGCAGTAAGCAGTGAACATACTGATCACTGTTCACTGAACATACTGAGCACTGAAAATTAAAATTTGAAATGAAATTCTTTAATATTTTCCCCTTTTTCCCTACTTTTTGCTAAAGCAACATTCTAACGAATTCCATTTTCCCTTACTTACACCTGAACGCTTACCCTAAATCTTCTTCTTTATTTAATGTCTCAATTAATTTTATAAACCGTGATTCTACTTTTTTCATCTTCCTAATAACCCAAAAGTTCCACTACCTTCTCTAACTTTGCAGGTACGAGTGTTGGTTGAGTAGCGACTTTGATAGCTCTATCAGGGTCTTTTAAGCCATGTCCTGTAAGAATACAGACAACAGTCGGTAATCGGTTAAAATATCCTTGTTTATTTAGCTTAATTACTCCAGCCACAGAAGCCGCGGAGGCAGGTTCAACAAATACCCCTTCTAAAGAAGCCAACATTTTGTACGCCTCGATAATTTCCTCATCTGTAACTTTATCAATTAACCCACCTGATTCATCCCTTGCTGCTTCTGCCTGTTTCCAGCTTGCAGGATTGCCAATTTTGATTGCGGTAGCAATTGTTTGTGGGTTTTCGATTACTCTTCCTTCAACAATTGGTGCGGCATTAGCTGCCTGAAAACCAAGCATTTTAGGTAAAGTGTCAATCTTACCTGCTTGTTTATACTCCTTGTACCCTTTCCAATAGGCAGTGATATTGCCTGCATTGCCAACTGGAATGGCATGGTAGTCTGGTGCATTACCTAAAACATCACATATTTCAAAAGCACCTGTTTTTTGTCCCTCTATTCGATAAGGATTGATGGAATTGACCAATGTAACTGGATATTTATCGGTAATTTTACGGACTAAGTTTAGTGCCTCATCAAAATTTCCCTGTACTGCTAAAACCTTTGCTCCATGCATCAACGCCTGAGCAAGCTTACCCAGAGCAATAGCTCCCTCTGGAATTAATACTACACAATCCATTTTTGCCTTAGCGGCATAGCAGGCAGCGGAGGCAGAGGTATTACCCGTTGAGGCACACATGACTGCCTTTGAGCCTATTTCCAATGCCTTTGAAATAGCCATGGTCATACCCCTATCTTTAAAAGAGCCAGTTGGATTCAAACCTTCATATTTTAGATAAATCTTAAGGTTTCCTCCAAGAGCCTCACTTATGTTTTTAGCCTCAATCAAAGGGGTATTCCCTTCTTTTAAAGTAACTATTGGAGTCTTATCCGTAACCGGTAAAAAATCTTTATACTTAGTAATCACACCTTGCCAATTATTATCATTCATTCCTCTCTCCTTTATGAATAAAGTGTTACCCAGAATTCTTCATTTATCTCTTCAAACTTAGGCATCTTCCCATTATGGTCTAACATACCTTTTATTATCTTAATTGGAATACCTAATCCCATCTTCTCTACATAGCCATAATGTTGCATAAACTCTACTAAGATAGGATTTTTATAGTAACTACAGCCAATTTTAATCTTTTCCAAATCAATTGTATTAGGTAGTCTTCCTGGGCTTTTTAATTCTAATCTATCTTTAAAGATAAATAGTCTTATTGGACTTCCAGCTATACTGTAATTGCGGTGTATAACAGCATTTACAACTGCCTCACGAATAACCGATGTAGGATATTCATCTTTATCTGTTCGTTGGATTCCTTTCATAATAGATGAGGTTTTTGTATTTCGTTTAACAAAAGCGATCGCTTCATCTACCTGTTCTTGCAATGTCCCTTTTATTTCCTTTCTATCTTCAGTGTCATAATCCATTTGTATGCCTGAGAATTTTACAGCAGTAATAGTTGCCTGGGGCATAAACTTTTGAGGAAATTTGCCAAATAAAAGTACTCCTGCTACTGTAAGGAATGTAGTTGTGTTTGTTTTTGTCATCAATGAGGAATTTACTAATAATTGTGGTAAATATTCTTTTGAAGTATCAATATCTATTCCTCTAATTTGTAAGAAGTATTCTTTTAGTTTTTCTAAATTTAAATCATCAATTGATGTTTTTGGTACATAAGCCATATCATAATGTATAAGACCAGAGGCTTGAAATAATCTTGCTAATTCTTCTCTTGATGCCTCACGATTGGTACTACCGACACGGATTAGGTATTTTTTGCGGTTTTTATCCTCTACATAATAATAAGGTTTTGCTTCACCTTCATCAACTTTAATTACTCCAACCTTACCTTCATCTAACTCTATCTCTTCATAATATGGGATTATTCCTGGTTTGACTATATCTCGACAGATATTCATCACCCATTCTTCTAAATCATCTCTTTTAATACCAATAATAGCTTTATCGTCTTTGACACCAAGTAGGATAATACCGCCTTTAAAATTAGCAAATGAAACTATTTCTTCTGCTAAATTTAATGGTTTTATCTCCTCTTGTTTAAATTCAACACCTGAATTTTCACCATTTTTGATAATCTCATAAATCTCAGATTTGGTCATTTAAAATAATCTCCTAAGGTTAACTCCAATAAAAGTGTAAGGTCTAACTTAATATTTAGCAGCATATTTTGGAGTGGATCGACTTTTGATCGATGCATACAGTGTCATGGACACTGCACTCCATACATACTACCACCACAATTTCTCATTGCAAGCTTGCTTTAACCTCTTAGCATTCTCATAATCTGGGTCTATTTCTAATACCTTCTTTGCACACCTTCGTGCCTTCCAATATTTTCCTAAATAATACAAAGCAACCCCTTTGTTATTCCATGCATAGGCAAATTCTGGGTCAAGCTCAATAGCCTTATCAAAGCAAAAAATAGCCTTTGTGTATAATTTTTTCTCATCATATACCCATCCTATAACCCATAGTGCCCCCAGAAATAGTTATCATTCGACTCTATTGCCTTTTTAAATTCCTTCATCTTGGCATCAAGGTCATCTACTATTCTTCCATACAGATAGTGATATACCTCACTTTGAGGATTGGCATCTAATAATTTTTCGACCTGTGAAATAGGTCGACATGGGAAAACAAAATTATACCACACTACTTGGTGTAAGAAAAGGAGATAGGGAGATTAAGGAGATAAGGGGATATTAATAACGGAATATTGGAATACTGGAATGTTGGGGGATACCATTACTCCATCATTCCACCACTCCATCATTCCATAATCTCCATATCTCCTTTATCCCCTTATCTCCCTTCTTATACTAACCACGATCAACATATTCCTATTTCACAGGTGGATAATTTTTTGTATTCTTTCAATAAATCTTCTTTCTTGCCTTCTTTTTCCATAATATCCTGATATTCACGATGAGGCTTGGTATAGAGTGGTTTTAGTTCAATAGCCTTTTTAAATGATTCTATGGCTAAAATAGGTTTTTTATTCTTCTTATACTCAAGTCCTTTTTGATAGTAATCTTCTGCTTGCCATTTTGGGGTTGTAGCCTTATCGCTTTGTTGAGCTTGAACGGAGTTGAAGCCTAAACTTCCAACAATAACTATTGGCAATACCAACCTAAACATTTTTATCCTTTTCATTTCAAAAAACCTCTTTTAATAATTATTTACTCCCATTCTTCTATCCTTTTTAATACCTCTTCATAGAAGACCGTACTATAATACATCCCTTCTTTTATTAACTTATTCCATTCATCTTTTACACTCTGGATAATTCCTCTTTGTTTTGCTTCAATAAGTATGCCAATTAATCCCATAACTTTTAATCCTTTAAGTCCAGCAATCTTTCTTGCTGAAAGCTCGTCCAACAAAAGTATATCTGCATTTATTTCTATAGCAAGTGTTATAACTTCTGCTTCACCTTCTCCAAGAATTACTAAAAGGTCTTCTTTTAATGAGAAATTTTTGACACTTTGAACTTTAATCCAATCTGCATTTTTTGTTTCCTCTGAACCTAATTTTCCTACACCCTCTATTATAACTTCATTATAAATAGATTCAGGAATTATTACCTCTTTAAAAATTTCTTTGAGTAAATTAAATCTTTTTATTTTTGATAGTCCAATAAGAATAGTAGCATTTGTTACTATTTTCATTTTTCCAACTCTCTAAGTTTATATATTCCTTCAAATTCACGCTCAACTTCATCCAAATCATAATCAAAGACAACTATTTTTCTTGTACTAAGAGTTTCTAAGAATTCATTCCGATTCATCAATGCAAGTTCTGCTGATTTACCTAATGATAATCTTTTTTCTTTATAATATCTAAGAGCTATTTCAAGAAGCATCTCTTTACAAAGTTCCTGTACTCCTTTATTTAAAGAGACAAGTATGTCTTCAGATATATTTAAAGTTATTTGTCTTTGTAACATACCCTGTTTCACCTCCTACAAGTTTTTCTGGCTGCCTTCGGATGGCAATAAGTAGAAATGTGGAAATAGATGGAAACTTGTTCCTGATAGGTTCAGGAATCAGGGATTGCTCCTGAGAGGCTCAGGAGTTCAGGAATTGGGGGTGGCAAAAAAAACAATAAATTTCTACTTATTTCTTATTTTTGCTTCACAACATTCTTCGAATTCATATTTCCCTTTTAATTTGGTTACGGCTTTACTGCGTTATGTAATCAGTGGCTTTTATTTCCTATCAAAGAAGATATTTTTACCAGTTGCACTCAATGGTATTCCGTAGGCTATTTTTACCTCTTCACCTAATAATTTTAATTTCACCGCCGCAAAACCAGCAGTATACATTATACGATTATCTACGCGATTATCTGCGGCTATTGCCACTGCAGAACCCACTGCTATGCCTAAATCTCCTGGATTAAAAATACATATCCCACCTTTTTCTACGCACTCAACACAATTTTTAAATCCACAAAGGCCACATAGTCTTAGGTTAATTGGGCTAATTTTAGTTCCAATTAACACTACAATTTGGCTTTTAGCTACCGAGTCAGCATCTCGAGCAAAGGTATCGTTGTTGAAATCTTTTGCAATCTGAAGCATGGTATTAACTAACTTTTCCTTCTCTTGTTTATCAACTAATGCAGTTACAATATTATCAATACCTCTTGCTTTTGGAGCAGTTCTTGCAGCTGTACACATTAATGTTGCTGTAACTCTTACCCCATAGTTTTCTGCATCTTTACTTACAACAATTCCCATTTTTTCATCCCCCTTTTTATATTTAGCCACAAATTAACACGAAGATTTTCGAGCTGTATGGTTAGAATAATAAAGACTCATGTATCAGTTTTTAAGAAAGTTAAATCACACAATGCAAGATAGAAATAAATTGAAATTGGTAGAAATTTATGGAAATTCATTGTTTTTTACTACCAATTTCAATCAATTTCTATAAATTTCCATTATATTTCTATCAGTTTCTAT
>JBFMDD010000046.1:0-2612 GCA_040754115.1 bacterium | reverse complement strand
GTGATTTCTTTTGGAAATTAGAAATTGGAAATTAGAAATTAGGTCTTCACTTCTTTCCCCAATTTCTAATTTCTAATTTCATATCCATTTTTTAACCGCAAGCTTTCACGCTAAAGTGAACCGTTTCTAAAATCGCAATTTGTAACGGTGTTGAGTATATATTAATAGAAGATTATGACTACGATAACTTTTTATGGTGGTGTAAATGAAATAGGTGGGAATAAGATACTTTTAGAAGATGAGGGGACAAGTATATTTATTGATTTTGGAATGAGTTTTGGCAAGCGAGCGAAGTTTTTTTCTGAATATCTCAATCCACGAAGTTTTAATGGAATAGGAGATTTACTAATCACCGGACTAATTCCATCCATCCCAGGAATTTACCGTCATGACCTTTGTAGGGGTCTTCGTAAATTCAATATTCAAGGTGTGAGCCCTAATGCAGTCATCTTATCTCATGCCCATGCAGACCATGCAAATTATATCTCATTGCTTTCACCTGATATACCAATTTATACTGGCAGTATCTCAAAATTCATCTTGCAGGCAATGCACGATACAACTCAGCGAGATTTAGAAGGAGAGATTGTTAACTTTAGAGAAAAAATTCCTGGTGTCTCTTGGCAGAATCGCCAAATTATTCCACGAAATTTTGTCACCTTTCAATCAGGTAATGAATTTCAAATTGGCTCATTAAAAATCATACCTTTTAATGTAGACCATTCAATCCCAGATGCCTATGGGTTTATTATCTATACATCAAGTGGAGCGATAGTTTACACAGGTGATTTACGACTTCATGGACTAAGAGCTGAATTGACTTCACAGTTTGTTAAACAGGCGGCTAACTCCAAGCCAATTGCATTAATTTGTGAAGGAACAAATATTGAAGAAGAACCAGGCTTAAGCGAAGAAGATGTAAAAGAACAAGCTCTTGAGCTTATTTCTAATACAGATAAATTGGCATTTGTTACATTTGGAGGAAGAGACCTTGACAGAATGTATACCTTTTATCAAGTAGCAAAGGAAAATAATCGCAATTTGGTGATTACTACCAAACAGACATATTTGTTGGAATTACTAAGTCAATACCCACACCACGATTTTCCAATTGTGCCTTTGGATGAAGTATTGATATATATTAGTAGAAAAAAAGATGGTATCTATCAGGAAAAAGATTACGATAAATGGGAAAGGAAATACCTCTCTTATTCTAATGTAATCAATGCCAGTGATGTCAATAGAGAGCAAGCAAAGATAATTATGAGTTTAGATTTCTTCCAGATTAATGAGTTGATTGACATCCAACCTGCTCCTGGGGCATATTACATCCATTCTATAAGTGAGCCATTTAATGAAGAGATGGAAATTGACGCTAAAATTTTAGATAATTGGTTAAAGCATTTCAGGTTTACAAAAAGTCCTATGAATGATAAACACCATTATTATTATCAAATTCATGCTTCTGGTCATGCATCAGGGCAAGAGCTAAAGGAATTAATCCAACAAATCAACCCAGCCCAACTTTTCCCCATCCATACACAACGACCTGACCTTTTTCAAGAAATGGGTGTTGAAATGGTGAAAGTTGAATATGGTAAGAAGATACATTTATAACTCTAACCGTTCAGGCTATGCATCAGAGGTGTAAGAAGGTGGATAAAGAGATATGGATAGCGAAATGAAGGTTAAGATAGTATTTGACAGATTAAAACAATACTATAGCGTTGGGAGATATAGAAACGAGCCATTTAAAGTTCTGATTGCTACAGTATTATCTCAGCGGACAAGGGATGAGAATACTCACTTAGCAGTTAAAAATTTATTTGCAGTCTATAAAACACCACTTGAGCTATCTAATGCTAATTTAGAACATCTTCAATCATTAATCAAACCTACTGGATTTTATCGTGTAAAGGCAAGTAGAATTAAGGAAATATCAGGGATTATTTTAGAAAAATACAATGGTGATGTCCCGGATGATGTAACCAAACTTCTATCCTTACCTGGTGTAGGCAGAAAGACAGCTAATTGTGTATTAGCTTATGGCTTTGGTAAGCCTGCAATACCTGTAGATACCCATGTTCATCGGATATCTAATAGACTTGGGTTGGTAAAGACTAAATCTGAATATGAAACCGAAAAGGTACTTGAGAAAACAGTCCCAATAGAATATTGGATTGAATTAAATGAATTATTAGTAAAATTTGGCCAGGATACTTGCCAACCTGTGAGACCCAAATGCAGCCAATGCAATATAAAAGATTTGTGTGAAAAATTTGCTTAATCTTTCACTTTCTCTCTACAAAATCCCCACTTCTTTTAAAGTAACTATTTACCTAAATAAAGTATAAGGTGATGGGTAATCAGTAATCGGTAATCGGTAATCAGGTAATCGGGTGAGGGGAAATGGAATATGTAAAAAGTTTTCGAGATTTAGAGGTTTACAAATTGGCTCGGCAGTTATCAAATGAAATTTATGAGGGTAACCGTTCAGGCTATATATCAAAAGTGTAAGAGTGCCTTAAGAAAGTCAAGTTTTATTTTTGGCAATACTTTCCCTTTGCCCTTCTGAAGTCTATTTTCCCCAGGAGGACTGAGAAAGAATATAT
>JBFMDD010000045.1:0-7613 GCA_040754115.1 bacterium | reverse complement strand
TTACCCAGTTACCCAATTACCCAGTTACCCAGTTACCCAGTTACCCAGTTACCCAACATAGGAGGTGGATTAAAAAAAATGTTAAAAAATAAGTTGATTTTTTTGGTAGTAAGTAGTATACTTATATCAGTAACCCAAGTTTGGGCAATTAGTAGCAAAGCAGGTGATGCAGGAGCTAATTTTTTAAAGATAGGTGTAAGTGCACGAGCAAGTGCAATGGGTGAGGCATTTTGTGGAATAGCAGATGATGTTAGTAGTATTTATTATAATCCTGCTGGGCTTACACAAATTAAACAAAGAACTTCTGGTTTAATGCATACTGATTGGCTTGAAGAGGTAAATTATGAATTTATAGCATATGCAGATCCTTACAAAGATAATAATACATTTGGTATAAGTTTAAGTTATCTGGGAATGAGCAAGATGAAGATAAAAGATATTAATAATCAAACATTAGGAGATTTTGATGCAAGAGATATAGCTTTATCAATTGCTTATGCTAAAAATTACAAGAAAAACTTAATATTGGCGCTAATCTTAAATTTATACAACAAGAATTAGAAGAAGAAATATCATCCTCAGTAGCAGTAGATGTAGGTATATTGTATAAAAAGTGCGATTTATCAGTTGGTGCTTGTGTATCTAATCTTGGGACAAAGATTAAGTTTATCAAAGAGAAGGAGAAATTACCTTTAAATTTAAAGGTTGGGCTGGCGTATAGATTATTAGATAACCGAGTGAACCTATCATTAGATATAAATCGACCAATAGATAATGATATAAATTTTGGAATTGGGACAGAATATCAAGTAACTAATAATTTATTTGTCAGGGCTGGGTATAATTCGAGGAATGATTTAGGTAATGGTACCAGTTTAGGCTGTGGGTTTATAGTGAGAGATTTCCAGGTTGACTACTGTTTTTTACCTTATGAGCGGCTTGGAGATGTACATCGGTTTTCGTTGCAATTTAAACTTAGAGAGCCTGTAAAAAGTAATATACTTTCTATAAAATCAAACCAAGCAATTCCAGAAAAGATAACACCTATACCTGAATAGGAAGAACTTAAAGAAACTATGGAATCTAAGGAGGAGATTAAAAATCCATCAAAGAAAGTTATCCAGTGGATAAAAGGGAATAAATATAAAGTTACGCAAGAGGCTGTTAGCGGTGGTAAGAGCATGTCTAGTGTCGTGTTGACTAAGTTTTGCACTAGTATCGTGTTATAGAACTCGAAATAGGTTTTAGGTGATGGGTTATGGGTAGTAGGTAGTGGGGATATCACCTATTACCCATTACCCATCATCCACCACCTATATCTGATTAGGGGTGATAATCCTTGAAAATAGTGCAGAATTTACTCAACACGACACTAGTTGAGAATAGATACTCCAATGAGCCACAAGAAATATTCACTTGAGAGAGGAACGCAAGTTGAGTATCTTGGGAAAAGAATGAAGGGATGTTACAAAGTTGTAGTTACTACCGAAGGACAATATATAAGGTAGAAAAGGTTGAATCCGGGGAGGTTCTTTTAATCTATTGTTTAAACGCAAATCAAGTTATTTTGTCGGTGAAGGGAAGTCAGAGAAATAAGTGCTTATATAAAGAGAGGAAATTATGGCAAAAGATGTCTTGGAGAGATTAAAGGATAAATTAGGTGGAGAGATAACCGAGGATATTCTTAAAACAATAGAATTTGTAATAGGAAAGAAAGGAGTGCCAAAGGATGAACTTCACGCTAGATTAAGTGTTATAGATGTTAGACTTAATAATTTAGAAAACAGATATGGTGAGTTAAAAGACGAAATAAATAACTTGAGAAATGAATTAAATGCCTTTCGTACAGAAGTAAATGAGCGAATAGATAAAATTCATGAGCGAATAGATAAAATTCATGAACAGATTGAAGGGATGTATAACTTAATAATCTCTCAAACTAAATTAATAATCTCTCAAACTAAATGGATGGTGGGGAGTATTTTATTTATTGGAACCTTAATTAGTATACTTATGGCTATATTTAGGTTTGTTAAGATATAGAAAACTTTGGGATGGTTCATTTTATCTTTTTCCCTATGATTTCTTTTGGATATCTATTTGTAAGCGTTCACAGAAATTTGAAATTGGAAAATTAGAAATTGGGCTTTTATTTCTCTCCCTAATTTCCAATTTCAACTTCCTTTTCTATCTACAATCTTTCAAACAAAAGTGAACCGTCTCAAAACTTTTATAATCTGAGGAGGTATTAGATGATTTTAATTGCAGAGAGCATTAACATTATGTCAAAGACGATTGGACCAGCGATTAAAGATAGGAATGCAAAACCAATTCAAGAATTGGCGGTAAAACAGGTTGAAGGGGGAGCTGATTTGCTTGACCTAAACCTTGGTCCTGCACGCAAACAAGGTGATGAGGTGATGGAGTGGTTAGTTAAAACAGTGCAGGAAGTCACAGATGTCCCACTTTCCTTAGATACCACTAATCCAGTAGCAGTGGAGGCAGGATTAAAAGTAGCCAAACAAAGAGCTATAATCAATTCTATATCAGCACAAAAAGAACGGTTAGAAGTTACTCTGCCACTGGCTAAAAAATATGATGTTCCTTTTATTGCAGTTTTACTTTCTGATGCTGGAGTACCCAGAAATGCAGAGGAACGAGCAGCAGTGTTTTTTGAAATCCTTACTGCTGCTCAAGGCTTAGGAATTTCAGAAGATGATATTTGGGTTGATCCAATCATTCTTCCTGTTAGCGTTGACCAAAATCAAGTTGTTCAAGCAGTAGAATTCTTGAAGCTTCTGCCAGATTTAACTGGAATGTCTTTAAAATCTATATGCGGCGTAAGTAATGTATCTAATGGTTCTCCAACACACCTTCGAGGAATACTTAATCGAGTTTACTTAGCTTTACTTATGACTAACGGGTTAACATCTGCTATTGTTGATACTTTAGACAAAGAATTGGTAGCTATGGCAAGGGAGTTAGAAAAGGTACTTGATTTAGATAGGTGGGTGGCTTCTCTATCACAAGAAAAGCAGGCTGAATTTTCTAAAACTATGAAGGTATTAAAGAACGAAGTGTTATATTGTCACTCCTGGCTTGAACTATAATTGCCTTATGCTGGAATTTCGTGAATCTTCAGCTCATTCTTGAATAAGTATGGTCAGTGAACAGTGAACATACTGATCACTGAAAATTAAAATTTGAAATGAAATTCTTTAATATTAACATTACAATA
This sequence comes from bacterium, assembly GCA_040754115.1. Taxonomy (GTDB): domain Bacteria; phylum UBA9089; class CG2-30-40-21; order CG2-30-40-21; family SBAY01; genus JBFMDD01. The sequence goes on along the minus strand of JBFMDD010000045.1, from coordinate 4,375 downwards.
AAATTCTAAGCCCTTGTGTTCTCAAGGGACTTCAGCTCGTTAAAATTCACGACAGCCCAGTTATGGGCTAAAGTTAGAAGCCTCTCGGATAAAAATAAGGTTCAAGGAGAAAGGAGCAAGGTAGAGTAACCTTGTTCCTTGTTCCTTCGGTGGGGGTGAAGAAAGAATTATCTGCTCGGAAAGGCTAATAAAATCAACGCTCAATTTTATCCGAGAGTGTTCAAGTTAAAAAAGGAGGGAAAATCAATGGGTCAAAAAAGTAAGGTGAAGAAGAAATCTCAAAAGTCTATTACTGAAAAGCGTCGGGAGAAAAAGGCAAAGAAAGAAAAGAAAAAATGAGATAGAAGAAAGTAGAAAACAGAGGACAGATAGGAAAGGTAATCTCATATAAGCTGACTTTTGATATCTGTCCTCTGGGAGTTATAGTCTGACTTCTGAGAAAGAGGAGGGATATACTATGGCTATGTTTTCACCTACACTAGTGGTTGAAAGAGCTAATATACCTAAGATAAGAAAGGCTCTACGCAAAATGCAAACTGGAACGGGAGAAGAAACAATTGCATCAACAGGATTTTTAATTCGCGAACTATCTAAACAATCAGCAACTCCAGAAATTCAGGAAGTGATGAAACAACTTATCAATAGATTAATTCGAGACTCTCATAGTATATGTGTAAGTATAAGAGATCGAGCGATTAAAGAATTAGGAAAACTAATTAATGAATTAGTCAAATCTAAAGATTTAGAAGGATTACGGTATGTTGCTAGAGCAAGTCATTTTAGTGATACCAGAAATAAAGCCCTGAAAGAATTAGTTAGATTTGAAGACCTGAAAGGACTAAGATATATTGCCCAGTGGGGAAGATTTAGAGATATTAGGAACAAATCAGTAGCTGAATTATCTAAATTTAAAGATACTGAAGGATTAAGATATGTTGCTCAATGGAATATGTATCAGGAAACAGCTAATCGTGCAGTTAGAGAGCTTGAAAAGCTGATTGAGAAACTTGTTAGATTTAAAGATAGAGATGGGTTAAAGTGTCTAATAGTATTTAGTAAAGATAAAGAAGCAAGAAAAAAAGCAATAGAAGGATTAGAAAAACTATTAGATGAATTAATCAAATCTAAGGATATAGATTCGTTAAGGTATGTAGCAGGATTAGGTGGAAATAGAATAAAGCGAAATAGGGCAGTAGAAGAAATTAACGACTTAAAATACCTCAAATATGTAATTAGAAATACTAAAGGGATTTATAAAGATACATGCACTAAGGCTGTTGGAGAATTAGAAAAATATATTGATGAAATGATTAAAGTGAACGATAGAGAAGGGCTGGAGTACTTAGCGGAATTTAGTACTAATGAAGCTATCTGGAAACAAGCTATTGAAGAGATTCATAAGATAAGAGAAGTAAGTCAAGAAGATAAAGTTACAGAGTCTTTACAAAAAATCCTAATTACAAGAAGTGTATAGTAAATCTTGTAGTGTGAAATGAAAGTTTCATTTTCATTAGCGAACTTAACCGGACAGGTTGAATAATTTACAATACAAACATTATTAGGAATGTGTTTTTTATGAATAAAGAAACGGTAGGAGTAGTATTAAGTGCTGGTGGTATGCGAGGGATAGCTATCCATACCGGAGCACTTAAAGCTATTTTAGAAAGATATGAAATAGGAGCAATAAGTGGAACAAGTGCTGGAGCAATTATAAGTGGTATTTACGCATCAGGAGTTGATATTCAAAAATTAGAGGATATGGTCTCCAATCTTAAAGTAATTGATTATTATGACCCTGATTTGTTTGGATTATTAAAATCCTGTGCATTTAACTTTCAAGGTTGGACTGGATTTTTAAAAGGAAAGGCATTAGAAAAAACTCTTCAAAAGGCTTTAGTGGCAAAGACATTTGAAGAGTGTAAAATCCCTTTATATATAGTAGCAACAAGTTTAAGAAAGGCTAAAACGGTTTTTAAAAAGGGCGCTGGGGTTTCTTTAGTTGATGCAATGATAGCCTCTGCATCTATTCCTATTATCTTTAAATGTAGAAAGATTGGTGATGAACAATATGTAGATGGTGCTATTTCCTCTGGAGTCCCAATTATGGAACTAATTGAAAATGAACCTCATCTGCAAACAATTATTTGTATTAACCTTGAGTATTTAACACTTATAACACGGGACATTACCAATCCTTATGGAATATTAATCCAATGTATAGATATTGCTAGTTATGAAAAACATCGGGTATCGGAGATGTTCCAGGGGCTACTTGAGAAAAGGATTATTGATATAAAGCCAAAGATATTTGATTTAAAAGCAACATTAATTGACCCTCGTAAAAATACTCAGATAATTAAAGAATCCTATCAAAAAGTCAAAGAAGCACTCCCTGAATATCTACCTTAGTAAAGAGTAGTGCTCGCTCTGTCACAGAAATTATTAAAGGAATTAAACCACAGAGGTCACGGAGGAGGAAGAGGTTAAGAAGTTGAGAAGCCTGTCCTGGCGACAGGCCAGGGATAAGAAATTGAGAAATCAAGATTTAAAAATCTCATCCTCTTATCTTCTTATCTTCTTATCTTCTTATCTTCTTATCTTCTTACATTCTGTGTTCTCTGTGGTTAGATTTAACAATTAATGTGACAAAGCAGTAGCAATAACAAGATTTTTTATCTCTACTTCCTACTCTCTACTTCTCATAATTGCATCTACCATCTTTGCTACTTGTCTCATTTCTTTAACATCATGTACGCGGATTATATTTGCACCATTTAATATTGAGACAGCAACAGTAGCTGCTGTGCCTTCTAATCGTTTGTCAACTGGTAAGTCTAACACTTTGCCAATTAATGATTTTCGTGAAGTACCAATTAAAATAGGTCTTCCCAGACTTTTGAATTCTCGCAATCTTCTTAAAATCTCTAAATTATGCTCAACCGTCTTCCCAAATCCTATCCCCGGATCAATAATAATCTTTTCTTTATCTATTCCTGCATCAATAGCAGCGTTAATTCTTTGTTGAAGATAAAGTATAATTTCGGATACCACACATTTATATTGAGGATTTTGCTGCATATCTTGTGGTGTGCCTTGGATATGCATTAGCACAACAGGGACTTTGTATGAAGCTACTACTTCTGCCATATTTGCATCAAATCTTAATGCACTAATGTCATTAATTATATGCGCCCCTTCTTCTAAACAAGCCTTAGCTACTTCTGATTTATAAGTATCTATGGAAATAGGTAAATCAATCTTCTCGTTAAAGAGTCGTTTGACAACAGGTAGAACTTTTTTTAACTCCTCTTCTACTGTGCATGGAGTAGCCCCAGGTCTTGTAGACTCACCGCCTATATCAATTATATCTGCCCCTTCTTCCTTCATCTCAAAAGCCCGAATGAGCGCATTATCAGGTTTATCATACAACCCACCATCTGAAAAAGAATCCTTAGTCACATTCAAAATACCCATTATAAAAGTCCGTTTACCTAAATCAAGTTGATAATCTCCACAAACCAATTTAAACTCATCCTTAACAAAATTATTTACTACCTCTTCTATTTTATTGCCTAATTTAGATAGACCAAAATATTGTGTTTGAAGTTTACTGATTAATCTTTGATAATGTTTTAAGTTGCCCATGAGTAAAACATCTGTTGTTTTACATTTAAGTAAAATGGCATCTTTAGTTAAAGCCGCATCAGCTCCTAAAGAAAGCATCTCTTGTTTAAGAATAATGGCAAGTTTTAGCTCTACATCCTCCAATTTTATCACACGATACACAGCCTTTTTAGCCATCAATTCAATTCCATCTGGATGCACACCTATGGTTTTCATCTCAGATATTACCTGTTCTTCACTAAAGATTTCCAAAACTCTAATATTATTCATCATCAACTCCTTTATACAACAAAGGTAAGCGTTCAGGTGTAAGTAAGGGAAAATATTAAAGAATTTCATTTCAAATTTTAATTTTCAGTGATCAGTATGTTCAGTGAACAGTGATCAGTATGTTCACTGCTGACTGTTCACTGCTCACTGCTCACTGAGTATACTGAACATACTTTTCTCTCAAAATGTGGAGTGCGAAAGCTTGCTTTCGCTTTGGACGGCGAGAGCTTGCTTGCGATTTGCTCAAAGCGGTAGCAAACTACCACACTCCAAAAAGAGGAACTTAGTTTTGCAAAGACTATAATTCCGTGTTCGGTATCCGTGTCCGTTTAGAACGACTAGTACCGTGTGAGATAAGTTCTTTCACAGTTTAAGAGATTATAAGCAGTCAGTCATTAAAGTATTAGCAATAGGGAATAGAAATTGGTGACCAAAGAACAATAAATTTCCATAAATTTCTATTAATTTCAACTTATTTCCT
>JBFMDD010000044.1:0-2419 GCA_040754115.1 bacterium | reverse complement strand
ATTTTTTATTTTCAATCTTATAGCCAAAAGGAACAATACCACCATTCCACATTCCTTTTTGGGCTCTTTGTAGCATCTTATCTTTGGTTCTTTCGCTGGCAAGTTCTCTCTCAAATTGTGCAAATGTAAGCATAATGTTCCTAAGCAATCTTCCCGATGGAGTAGAGGTATCGAATCTCTCAGTGACAGATATAAAATCAACACTATATTTTTCAAATACCTCCATAAGTTGATAAAAGTCCTTGGGCGATCTGGTTAATCTATCTATCTTATAAACAATTACAAGATTGATTTTATTATTCCTTATGTCATTAAGCATTTCAGATAAGGCTGGACGATTGAGGTTAGCACCAGTAAAGTCGGGATCAGAATATACCTTAAAGACTTCCATATTCTCCTGGCTTTTAATAAAAGCCCTGATTCTTTCTCCCTGTGCTTCACAGGAATTGTACTCTACTTCTGCTTGATTATCTGTACTTACTCTCGTATAAATTGCACATCTTAATTTTTCTTGCATAATGAACCTACTTTTGTTAAAATTCATAATTGGATGGTTATAATATATTCACCATAATAGGATAACCAAAAATGGATATATTGTCAAGCAAAATAATATCAAAAAATATAAAAAAATATCGGAAGAAATTAGGACTATCTCAAGACCAATTGGCAAGAAAGGCAAATATTCCTTATAGTACTTACTTAAAAATTGAATCTGGATATATACCTAATCCTTCTATTCAAACTGTACTTAACATTGCAGAAGCCTTAAATATCACAATCGATGAACTTGTGGGAAGAAAGTAATGAAATTTTAAAAAACAAAACCCGGAGGTGTAAAGATGAGTAAGTTTAAAGAATTTGCAGAAAGAACTCACAAAGATCCTTTCTGTTTTGTTGGGCACCTGATAGGGTATGCGATGGTAGGATATGGGCTATGGATTCATAGTTGGTTTTTGATTATTTTAGGTTTTATTATTTGTAGTCTGTTTTGTCTTCCTGCTATACTTGGATTCGATACAGCCAGATTAATTAAAATATGGGTAGATAGTTATCTTAATCCTATAGGCCTTATTTTGAACATAATTGGTTGGACTTTAGCTATTTATGGTTTATGGATTCATAATTGGTTTTATTTTATTATAGCAATAGTAGTCATGCTTATTGCCAATTTCCCCAGGGGCCTGAAAAAGTAATGACCTTTTTTAAAAACAAAAAAGAGTATTATGAATATATAGCTGGAGCTTTTAATCATTTCGCACCTTTTTACGATGGATTTGTTAATTTTATTTCAGGAGGGGAGATTTCTAAAATAAGAGAGAAAGTTGTTGAGATTTCTGGTGCTGAGGATATTTCAAAAATATTAGATATTTGTTGTGGAACAGGTGGTCAGACTTTTGCTTTTGGGAAGATAGGTTATGAAGTCGTGGGCATTGACTTCTCAGAAGGTATGTTGGAGATAGCCAAGCGGAAAAACAAATATAAAAATATGAGATTCCTATTAGCAGACGCCCGCCACATACCTTTTGAAGATAACTATTTTGATATTTCCTGTATCTCATTTGGCCTACACGATATGCCCCATTATGTTAGAGAAGAAGTTCTAGATGAGCTGAAGAGAGTAAGTAAGAGAATAGTTATCGTCGATTACAACATTCCAGAAAATAAATTACACAGATGGTTACACGTATTTTTAATATCTCTCTATGAAAGCAAATATTTCAAAGATTTTGCTAGGCAAAATCTCAAAGAATTGTTACAACAACACGGTTTAAAAGTGATTAAAGAAACATATGGAATGATAGATTTTGTCAAAATATTAGTATGTGAAAAGATAAACTCAGAAAGGAGAATAGGGGATCATGAGATAATGCGAAAGTTATGGAGTGCCGCTTGATGAGAAAAACTACATCTAAATTTGATAGATGATATTGCATCCATTGCCAGGGTCGATGAAGCGGTGAGCTAAAAAGCAAGGAAGAAGCCCCGGAAGGCAGTATTGAAGCAATTATGCAATTTCAAGGAAAAAATCGGGAAGAGGCAGAAAAAATAGTTAAGGAAAGTATGCCAAAACTTCCACAGTGGCAACGATAGGTAAATCAGATCTTCTAGAACACCCTTCAAAAATTCTTAAGAGAACTTGCTACCAAAAGAGGTATTGAAAAGAATCTTTTAATCAAAAAATTTATCAAAGATATTATCTACTCAAAAGACCAAATCCAGATAAATCTTTATCTTTCAAGCAATTCTGAAAATTTAAATTTGGCTTGCCCTGAGGATAAGGGTGGGTGGTGGGATATTTTAGAAGAAAATTCCTCCCTTAAAAATCCTCAAAAGATAGTTCGTAATATTAAGATTGGCTCCAGATACGAAATCCTAATGAACTATCTACCCTTAATTTTACCTAATACCATTCACG
>JBFMDD010000043.1:0-2331 GCA_040754115.1 bacterium | reverse complement strand
GTATAGCATAGGAGGAGACCAATGTCAAGTATTTTTGTTAAAAAATTTGCAGATTTTTTAATGAGTTAAGTATTTATATATCAAGTGGTTAAAGGTATAGAGAAGAGGTCACTTGCCGATTTAAGGTAGAAATTGGGCTTTTATTTCTCTCCCTAATTTCCAATTTCGAATTTCCAATTTCAACTTCCTTTTCTATCTGTAATCTTTCAAACAAAAGTGAACCGTCTCAATTCTTTAATATTTTCCCATTTTCCCCTACTTTTCCATTTTCCCTTACTTACACCTGAACGCTTACGATTTTTGAGGATGAAAAACAAGTTACAAGCAACTAAATTGACAAGGCACTAACATAGGCACTCGTCTATACAATTTCCAGGAAATGGTATTGGTTTTTTTAGCTTTTAGTTTAGATGTTTTCATCCATGCCTTGGATTTATCAAATTGAGTGGCTTTTTCATATTCTTTAATAGCAGATGCCTTATCTTGAGGATAAATTTTGGTGTAAGTTGTACCAAGATGGGCATGGTAAAGAGGATGATAAAAATCAAGCAATACTGCTTTCTCAAACTTTATCTTTGCCTCTTCCCATTTTCCTTTATCAGCCAATTCTACCCCTTGATTAAAAGAAACATATCCTAAAAATGGTTTAAGAATACAAAAAGACCAGAATAAAATTATTATTATGCTTATAAACCAGCAAGGATTAGGTAATAAGATATATTCCTTTGCTCTCATAGAACTTAATATACCAACTATCAACCAGAAATAGAGTTGGAATACAGGTATCCAGCATAAATAATCCACCTGACTATGGATTAAAAGTCCTATTAGACTGGCTAATAACCCTTCTCTAACTGCTTTTTCATAATTACTTTCTAATAGCCTACCAAAATTCTCCTTAAATAAAGTTATTAAGAGCCAAATGAAACTTAACAAGCCAATTATTCCTACTTCACATGCATGCTGAATAAAGATATTATGGGAATGCAGATGCCATTGTCCATCTTGTTTATAATCAAAATAGGCATTTGGATATACTCCTAATCCAACCCCTAAAATAGGGTGGTCTAAAAACATCTGATAGGAACATTTCCAGATGTAGAATCTTTGAAAGGCGGTACTACTTAACCCTGCCAAGTATGAAAGGAAAACATACTTGTAAATGATAAGTAACCCTATCCCTATCAATAAACATGGAGTCAAAATGGAGATATACCGATTATTGCGTTGTCGATTTATAAAAAATAAGAAGGAAATAGCACCAATTACTCCTAACATACCTCCTCTTGAATAAGTAAGGTATAAGGTGATAAAAGACAGAAAAGATAGGGTCAAACCTTGAATATGGAATTTATTTCTAAATCCCATATTCAAGGTTTGACTCCACAATAAAGGAATAGTTATAACCAAAAATCCAGCTAAGAGATTGGGATTGCCTAATGGGTAGAATAGTCTATCATTTAACGAGCCATTGAGGTGAGTAAAGAAATGGCTTATACCAAGGCAGATTACTATTAAAGTAGTGAATATAAAAGTATGGATGAGTAATTTTAAGCGTGTAGAGAAATAATTCCCTATGACTAAAAATAGAAGTATGCAGGAGGCTAATTTAGTTATTTCTTCCAAACTTCCTCTTAAATAGTAAGAGTTAATTGTAGATAAAAGACAGGATAACAGATAGAATAAAACAGGTAGATTTATAAGAGATTTAGTTATTTTTATTCTTCCTAAAGACCAAATCAGCCCAGTAAGCAGTATTAAAGTCTCAATTAAACTCATTGAATAAAATGTATATCCCCCTAAAAGGAATGTCGGAGGAAGAAATATTAAGAGAATTAAAAGAAAAATAATCAGTTTTTCTCTCACCCAGCTTAAATTAACCATCTTAATTGCTCCTATAATTCAAGGTAGAAAGTAACAAGTAGAGAGTTCTATCTGTTTCCTTTTTATCTCTCTCCTCTCTACTTCTCCTGAAAATACTTCGTTTTGTCATGCTGAATTTATTTCAGCATCCCTTTTAGATTCTGAAACAAGTTCAGAATGACAAGACAAGTTCAGAATGACAGATGAGTCTACGGGACATTTTCATCGTCCTTTTTGTGGCAACATGCCGACATGCCACTTCTTTCTTCTTTATATATATATACCATATTTTTATCGTGTTTGCAATCTTTTTTGGTAACCGTCAGCTCTGAAGAATAAAATTTTTTTATTCAGCCAAAAGTGTTTGGTAGAGGGAAAAAATCAGGAGGAAATAAGGGGAAAAATAGAAAAAAAAGGGGAGGTAACCACAAAAATGAGTAGACAAATTCCTCAAATTTATGGTAAAAT
>JBFMDD010000042.1:0-4483 GCA_040754115.1 bacterium | reverse complement strand
AGGGTATAAAAAAACTCCTCCCTGGACATTATTTAAGTTATTTAAGTTATGAGAATAGTCTAAAGATTAAAAGATATTGGGATGTGGAGTTTAACCTTAGTGAATTTAATTCCTTTTCAGAATGTATTGAAAGATTTAGAGAGATATTCAAAAATGCGGTTAAGAGACACTTGATAAGTGATGTTCCTTTGGGCTGTTATTTGAGTGGAGGGTTTGATTCTACCTCTGTCTCTACCATAGCTTCTCAATTGATTAATTCAAGATTGGAGACATTTACTGGGACATTTGATGAGGGACCAAGATATACTGAGATACCTTGCTCTCGAACAGTAGCTTCAGGGATCAATGCCAAGATACATGAAGTTGTCATAAGAGCTGAGGAGTTTATAGATAATATCTATAATATTGTCTACCATCTTGATGAACCCACAATAGGTACGGGACCATTTCCACAGTACTTAGTCTCTAAGTTAGTATCAGAACATGTCAAAGTTGTTCTCACAGGACATGGAGGAGATGAACTATTTTGTGGTTATGAAGTCTTTAAGGCTTCCTATTATAAAGACTTAATCAAGAAAAATCCTTTAAATATATTAAAATTTCTTACCAGTGTAAAGGCAAATGAATTAGCAAGGATAATGTATTTTCTCTTCTATCCATTTTTCCAAAGGGCAGTGCAATATGGTCTTTTTATAATGTTTGATAAAAATGAGAGAAAGAGGTTATTTACAAATGAGTTTTATTCTCAGATGAAAGATTATGATTCACTTGGTACTATAAGAAAGATATTGAATGGTAAGAAATTAAATAGGGTAGAGAGAAGTAATTATCTTTATCTTAAAACTTATTTACCTACTTTATTCATCTTAGAAGATAAGGTAGGAATGGCACATTCAATAGAGGCAAGAACACCTATATGTGATAATGAATTAGTTGATTTTGCTCTTTCTCTACCAGTAAAATATAAACTATATAATAATGAATTGAAGGCTATTGTAAAAGAAGGAATGAGAGAAAAGTTACCTCTGATTCTCTATGAGCAGCCAAAGAAAGGATTTCCAACACCATTTGCTATATGGTTTAGGAAACAGTTAAAACAATTTGCGTATGATATTTTATTAGGTGAGATAACAAGAAGAAGAGGAGTATTCAATATGAGGTATATTAAAGAATTATTAGATAGACATTGTAACTTGAAGACCAATACATTATATGATTATACCAGGGCTAATAAGATATTTTCACTGCTTACCATAGAACTTTGGTTTAGAATCTTTATTGATAGAGATATGAAGTATTAAATTAAAAAGGGTAGGATGATGAAGGTATTAAATATTGTGGGTGCCAGACCAAACTTTATGAAGATAGCACCAATTATGGAAGAGATGAAAAAATATCCTCAGATTGAATCTGTAGTTGTCCATACAGGTCAGCATTATGATGATGAGATGTCAAATATATTCTTTAAAGATTTGAATCTGCCCAAACCAGATATTTACTTGGGAGTAGGCTCTGGAACACATGCTGAGCAGACTGCAAAGATAATGATAGAATTTGAGAAGGTAATTGTAAAGGAAACTCCAGATTTAATCCTGGTTGTTGGGGATGTTAATTCCACTTTAGCCTGTACCTTGGTTGGAGTCAAACTCAATATCCCTATTGCTCATGTTGAAGCAGGTTTAAGAAGTTTTGATAGAACCATGCCGGAAGAAATAAACCGACTTGTTACAGATTCTCTTGGAACTTATTTGTTTACAACTTGTCAGGATGCTAACGAGAACTTAAAAAGAGAGGGAATTCCTGAAGAAAAGATATTCTTTGTAGGAAATGTTATGATTGATACCCTATTAAGATACAAAGAGAAAGCAATACTGTCTAATTCCTTAAACGAATTGAATCTTAAAGAAAAAAACTTTGTTCTTTTAACTCTGCACCGACCAGGAAATGTGGATAATGAAGATAGCCTCATAAATATTTTAGACGCATTGGATGAGATACAACAGACTATAAAAATGATCTATCCAATTCATCCCAGGACTAAAAAAAGAATTAAAGAATTTAATTTAGAAGATAAGATACAAAATATGAGAAATTTAATACTGACTGCTCCAATAGGATATATAGACTTCTTAAATTTAATGATTCATTCAAAATTTGTGATGACAGACTCAGGTGGACTTCAAGAAGAGACAACTTTCCTGAATATACCTTGTTTAACCATAAGAGGAAATACTGAAAGACCAATCACTACAGAAATAGGAACAAATATATTAGTAGGAACAGATACAAAAAAAATTGTTAAAGAAAGTATGAATATATTAAATGGAAACAAAAAGGTTGGTAAGATTCCACCATTATGGGATGGAAGAGCATCTGAGAGAATTGTAAGAATACTTCTGGAGGAGAATTATGAAAGTTAAAAGAAGTCCCCAATATTTTTTAGCATGGCTTTTACTGGTATCAATAATTACACAAGCTGGGCTTGCAATTATATATGTTAACTATCCAGATATTCCTCATGATATGGGATACTATATCTGGGCAGGGAAAATGCTGCTAAGTGGTAAACCTCTCTATGGTATTCTGCAATCTAATGGAATATATCATCCTTATGGACCACTTGATGCAACTATATTTGCTGGTTGGATGATGTTATTTGGAGATAACTATATCTCATTGAAGTTTGTAAGTATTATCTTTAACTCCCTTATAATAATTACTCTCTTCTATCTCATAAAGGAGTTAATAAATGAAAATGCAGCTAAATGGGGAAGTTTCCTTTATGCCTTTTCATATCTTCCTCTATTTAGTTCTGGGGCATTAGGAAATGATGATCATCTATATGTATGTTTCATGCTACTTTCTATATATCTTTTGATTAAAGACAAACCTGTTTTTGCAATGGTCAGCTTTGGAATTTCGTTAGGGTTTGGAATTCAGATGGTACCGGTATTCCCAGCTATAGCGTATTATCTATATAGAAATTATGGGCTAAAAAAACTACTTCCATATCTTAGCATTATGGGAATAACATTATCTTTCATTCTTATACTTTTCTATTTCAATTCTGGATTAAAGGTATTATATCCTTATACTGTATTACAAAGTAGTGCTCCGGTAAATAAAGTTACTGCATTATCTACTCTAAACTTTTTTAGACTACTCTCAGGATTTTGTGTTAATGCTATCCATTACCTTACTACTCATACTGTAATACCTAAAGAATTAAATCCTATTCCTCCACATACAAATCATCCTATTAATTTATTCTTTAATCAAATAGCTACTCCATTTTTTATCATTGGAGGTATATTTCTTCTCTGGTATATGTTTAGATTTAGATTAGAGGATAAAAAAATAGAGCTGTTACGAAATTCCTTTTTATGGATATTTGGTGCCTTTGTATTCTCAAAAGCTGTATCGGATTTACACTATACATGGCTTATCTGTCCACTTTTAGTTTTAATTTTGTTTAGAGAACAGGGAATATTTAACGAATTTAGGCTAAAAAATCAAGAGATTTTTGGTACTATTTTAACTTTTATAGGTTTATTAATCCTTACTTTTATATGTTGTAGAGGAGAGAGGGTTGAAACATGGAGATGGACATTATTTTTCATCCCAATCATTATACCTATGGGAACATATTTTATGTTTTATAGAACTAAAATAAGAAAGAGTTGGGCAGTATTAATGTGTGGCTTTGCATGTTTTGAGATAATGCCAGCTAATCCATTATTAATATTAAAGCCTTTCTTAGTAAAATTTATTCCTGAAACACCTATATCTTTTGGCACATACCTCTCATATGCCACACTTTACCCTTTTTCCCTTCTAACTCTTTTAATAGTATTAATAGGGATAATCTTACTTGCCAAAGATATGCATTGTCTTATGAGAGAAAATCTCCTTCCAGCTAACGACATAACAAAGAGGGTGTAGATGGTAAGGTACTACAGGGCATACTCCAATGTAGTTAGAGGTAAGACCAGAAAGTCAGGGAAAGAAGGCGATATAGAAGTAGTAGAAGATGAGCATGGTATGAGGAGTGAGTATCGTAAGAGCTGGCGAATTCGTAGAATGTTGCGAAGCAAAAAATTCATCTGGCGGATACTGAAATAAATTCAGCACAAGTATATGAAGTTGATCCATTGAAGTGTCCGGAATGTGGTGGTAATATGCGGATGTTAGAGATTATCTGCAAAAAAGAAGATATTGAGGAAGTCCTGAAGACCATGCCAAAACATAAGAAGTGGTTTTATGATGGCAAATGGCATGGTGGATGATACCCTTCGTGATTCTTACCTACTTTTTAGTTCTTTCTTTTATGACTTTCCAATTACCTTCCGGAGGATAAGTGTGTCCAAAATCACTATTGGCAATGTAAATTTTTATAATTTTGTTCTAATCGAGCAGATTTTTGATACTAATTTTTGGATTTTTTCAAAAGAGCCGAATTTTTTGTTGCCAAATGATAAAATTT
>JBFMDD010000041.1:0-4082 GCA_040754115.1 bacterium | reverse complement strand
ACACTTTATCCAACGATAAATGACCTCTTCAATTATCAATCCCCCTTTTGGAAAATCCATTATATCCCCCTTTTTTGCAAATCCTCTATCCCTCTTACGAGGATATACTTACATCTTGCTTTTTCTACTTTTTCCTGAAAAGCTTTTTGCCAGGAAGTCTGTTTCCCCTTCTCTGTCTTTACCTCAATAAAAAGCACTTTTCCATCTTTACAGGCTATTATATCAGGTAGCCCTTTATAACTTCCTAGTCCCTGTATTATCGGGAAGTTAAACCAGCCTCTTAAGGATAAATAATCTTTTACTTGTTTTTTAATATCTGTTTCTGTAAATTTCATTTTATAACACTAATTATCCAAAAGATTAATGTAATCAAAATTCCACTAAAAAATCCTGTCAAAAATCTCTCATTTAACAGGAAATTATCTAACCACCGAATAAAGGGTCGTGGAAGAAACATGTTCTTTTCAACCCAATCCTTAGGACTCCACCTATAAAAATTATCCTTGTCTATTCCTTCCATTAATTGCCTATGTGTTAATGGAGGAGTTTGTTTTTGATATTGTAATAATGTTGCCTTCATTTTTCTTCCCTCCTTTGATATAGGAGACAGGCTGATTGGCGCTTCGGGAAAACTGGGAGTAACCCTTGCGGAAGAATACCTGTCTCCCCCCTTCCAGCTTCTATAAAGGAAAACTTCAGCTGGTATCTACCTTATTTAATTGTTTTATCAATTTTTTATGGAAAGTTTCTTCACTATCATCACCACTCACCAGATAATCTATTCTTGTCGCATAAATCTCTGCTATCGCCAAAAACCTTACTGCTTCTTTAAATTTTTCAATAGTTTCTGGAGAGTAGTGCTTTCCTACGAGGTCACTATATTCATCGAGAAGGTCACTATCGTTATTGTCTATTAATTTTTGAATCTCTGTTGCAATTTCTTCTAACCGAAATTCTTGATAATCAAAATGTCCTCCACTCATCGAAGTTCCTCCTCTCGAACATAAAGGTCGAACTTTTTAAAGAGTGACAGAATTGACTCATTGCCATTCTTTATACCATTTGGGTTAATTGTTCTGGTGATAAGTCCTGACCAGCAGGGAATACAATTTGTTTATACTTCAAATATTCTTTTATTTCTTTTTCTATTTTTTGCCAAAACATTTTCTTTTACCTTCTTCTTACACTAAAATTGGTATAACATCCCACATAAAACCAAATAAGGGTGGTAATGGTAGTAGAATCTCCAGGAAGGGATACTACCATTACCACCCTTATTTTTATCCCCTCCCAGTTTTTTAAAGTCAAAATTTTCGATTTTAAGGCATTATTTTTTGTTAGCCATAGGTTTGATATGCCTTAAACCAAAATCTCTTAACCCTGATTATTTTTGACCATCAGATGAGATGTTTTTAGACTGGTCAATCTCATTTGCAATTTGATTGGCTAATTCCCAAATCAAACTACATTGGTCATCAGATAGCATATTAATTCTGTCAGTAATTTTTGCCCTTTTTAATGCTTCCTTTAACCAGTTTTCTGGAATATTTTTTATCTTCTCTTGCCATTCCGTTAATTCGACTATCCCGTTTTGCTTTTTGGTCTTTTCCCCCGTCAATTTCTCATTCATCTTCATTGACAGGTCTTTTATCAATTCTTGTTTTTGGTTATCATTTAAATCTTTACTACTACTTACCTTGTATTTTTCATTTTCATGCAAATAATTTCTATAAGTTTCATCTGTCCATCCTAACTTTCCAACTAATATATGGATAGTCTTTGTCATTTCATTTCCATTTGTGGGTTTATTTTCATTTGTGGTAGGGGATGTAGCTGGACTCTTTTGTTGTGATTGAACTTCTTCCTTAACTTGAACTGGTTCTATTGGTAATTCTGTAGTGATAGTATTAATTTCTTCTTGAGAATACAATCCTCCTAAATCTTCAGGGAAAGCCTCTCGTAATGCTTGTACTAATGCTACCTTTTTTAACATCGTGCGTGGTTTCTCCTTCCACATTCTATTAATTTCACCTTCTTTAGTCTTACCAACATATTCTTCATAGTCAACTTCTGTTTTAATTGGACATTGATACCCTTTCACATACACTTCTGCCCACGCTACTTTTCCATCTTCACATATTCCCGTTCTATGTCCTTCATACTTTTCATTCTTTACTGCTCTTTTAAGAAATGCCTCTTTTCCCGTTACCATTGAAGCAGGAACATTTCCATATTTAATTAGATATACCTCCCGCAAAAATGGATTGAGCCTTTGATATTTGCAGAGGTTTAGAAACATCATTATCTCAGCATCTGTAATTGCTCCTTGCCCATGCACTAAATATTTACGCACAATCTCATTAGAGAGCATTATCTCTTGTCCTTGTCCATCTTGATACTTCACTATTTCGTTCATTGTTTTATACCTCCTTTTTTAAAAATAATTCTACTATGCTCATTTCTGCCTCCGGACGGCTAATAAGCCCTCCTTCAAAAGCAGTCAAAATATCCTCCAGAATTTCTTCTATTTTTTCTATCATTTCATTATTTTCCCTCCTCTAATTCTAATTTTGCAGGGAAAGTTACGGTTATTTTTACTTCCCTGCTAACAAAATCAATATCGGTTTCCTTTGCTATTTTCTCAAAGGCTTTCTGGTTTAACTGAAGGCATAAGGAATGTTCCTTTGCCCAATTAAATGCCTCTACTTCATCATAGACCAGATTAATTCCTTCTCTTATTCCTATCCCGCCTAATAGTTTCTTTTGTCCTGTTATCTTAAATTCCTCTTCAGCTATTACTCTTATCTCTTGTTTTTTCTCTTCTAATCCTGCTTGAAAAGAATTTAAGGCAAGAATTAACTCGACATTCTCTTCTTCAAACTGTCTTTTCTTTTCATTATATTCCTGCTTTAACTTCTCTACTTCATTTATGTTGTCTTGATACTCTAATAGCAATTCTTTAGTTAGCATTTGCATCTTTTTACCTCCTAAAATTTGTCAGCCTATAAGACTATATCAATCACCAAGAATAGTGTCCCAAACTTGGTGAGAAACATCTTATAGGCTGGCAGATTGACACTATTTTTATTCCTCCTCATTCTCTATTTTTTGCAATTTATCTATATCGTAGCTACCATCTGTTGCACAGACATAACAGAGAGGAACTATTATGTCTGTTAGACCCTTGACTATATGATAATAGTCTGCAGGTCTTTCATAGCAGTCGCTACACATATCTTTTGCCATCTTTTACACCTCCTCTCCTATTCTGGATTGTGGTTAAATATTTCCACATCTTTAATTTTCCTATATAACATTTTTAATCCTCTTTATGAGAAAGTTCTGATGCAAACCATCTGGTGATCACCATATTGTCAAAAGGTTTACAATATCTATCCATTCTACGTTCTACTTCTTCTTCTGTTGTGAAATTTCCTAGAATTATGAACTCATCTAAATTAGACAAATTAACTGTGTAAAGTTCTCCTGTTTCCCTAATCCAGGATACTCTCCACCATGGGAAGCTTCTTTCATAAAGTCCCCACCAGACTCCATAATCTATTTCGCCACTGGTTCGGCGGTTTTCCTCATCAATCCATTGTTTATAGCTTTTTTCTATCTTCATTCTATCTTTATCTCCTTATTTTAAATTTTACCCCCCTTTTTAATAAGAATTATAGCACTTAATTTTTTTAGTCATAGTTTAATATGGCTCTGCCCTAATAAGGGTAAAATTTCATAATGTCAAGATGGGTTTTTTTATAAAGAATACGATTTTAAAAAGGGGGCATTAACCCCTTTTTGTAATAATAATTTCATTCGCTCTTTTCTAACTAATTTTTCTTCTGGTGTTAGTTCTTTTAAAGGTTTATGTTTCTTGAACCAAGATTGAACTTGCTTATCTTCTTGGTTAGGTTTTTCAGGGTCAATTCCTTTAATAGCTCGGGTAATTCTGAATCGTCTATCTAACATTTCAATCGTGAAGTAACCTATTTCAAAATTACCTTTTGTAACCTTTTTTATCTTTTTCTGGTTACGAATCCAAATTAATTGTTTATAGTCTCTTACTTTACAAATTTCTT
>JBFMDD010000040.1:0-13444 GCA_040754115.1 bacterium | reverse complement strand
ATCTTCTCTGCCATCCCCTTCTTTAATGAATCACAAAATTTACCAGTTTCATACAAAATTTCGTTGACATTTACCTTACCATCATGTATACTAATGATGGCAGAGATGGAAACTTTTATTTCCATCATGGGGACACCTCCTTTCTTTTTTTAGGGTGTCCCTCATTATATATCATATGCCAAAGTTTATGCAACTAACATTTTTGGGACAGTGCTAATAAATATTCAATTATTTTTCTTATAGGTGCAAATCAATCTTCCTGGCAGGATTTTTATGCCAGGGAAAATTACCCCGAAGGAATGTCATATTTAATTGAAAGCCCTGTTTTAGGGCGGTATAGTTTGAATTTTGTCAGGAATATTCATAACGGTAGGTCTTCTCAACCACTTAATATAAACCAGCAAGTGATAAGTTTTACGGTGCAGAAAATGACTACTGCTTTGCTAAAAAATAATACCACAACCATAGAAACAGAATTAAGTCGTTTCAAAGGTGACCATTATCCTGCCCGGGCATGTAGAGATAAAGGTTTATATCTACAGATAGATGGTAAACATAATAATCTACCTCTGACATACAAAGCCAGATATGAAAAATATGGACAGAATTACAAACCAGAAGGTGTTGGTGTAAGTGCAGATAGAAAATCCTATGAACTTCATATAGGGTATCGTCTGATAAATGGGTTACAAATAAACAGCAGAATTCAAAACTTTTATGATAGTTATGAATCCTCAAATCCTTCTAAAACAAATGCGTCTGGAATTACTTTAAGTGGCCCAATCTTGCCACATATCGTCAAAGAACTAAGTGGTAATTTAGACCTATCTTTTCAAGAGATGACCAATAGAGATAAAACCACAGATTCCATAGTAAAATCTTGCAGTTTAAATTTAAACAAACCTATAAATCCTAAATTTAATACTCAACTTGGGCTCTTTTATCAAGATAGTGACAATAAAGTTGTCGGTTCATTTGATAGTATTACCAAACAACTAAATATAGGAACAAATCATCCGATTAAATGGAATGGTTTTGAAGGAAGTATGGGGCCGGGGATAACCATAAGAAAAATAACTGGTTCATCAAAAAGCACTGACCTCAATTATTCGCTTTCCTTAAATATGAACAAAGGACCTCATAATGTGGGATATAATATCGGATACAATACTCAAGACAGAAAAACAGCAAGTGAAGATGTTTCAACACTTTCAAATAATATAAGTTATCGCTATACGATGAAAAAGGATGTATTTAGTTTAAATCTTTCTTCTGAAAATAGAAATTCCAGGTCAGGAAATGATACTGTCTCTTACAGAGGAGGGTTATCTTGGAACCATTCATTTGATAGAACCATAAGACCAGGGTGCAAAGTGTGCAAAGAAGAAAGAATAAAGAAGGAAAAGAAAGTAAAATCTATTGAAAAATTTGTTCATCTGGACCTATTGCAACTTACCCTTTTATCTGATAAAGAAGAAATTGAAGAAAAGTTAAAATAGGCAAATATCAAAAATGCGATAAAATATAAAAATACTTATGTCTATGAAACAAAACTTTTTAATGAAATAGATAATAGACAGAGACTTGTCCTTGTCTATGCACAAGATAATAAGCTACAGAAATCCGCAGTAATTATGGATTTTGCAGATATGAGTTCGGTAAATGCTATTGTCCAAAATTTTGAATATGTCAGGAGAATTCTAATAGATAAATATGGTCACCCGACAAATTTCTATGAAACGGGAGAAGTAGATGCCGAGTTGATAAATAATATCAAAAACAGGACTTTTATAAGAAATTACGAATGGACAAAAGAGGATGGTGTCATAAGATTTGGTATTCCCGAGCGACTGGATGGTAAAATCAGAATGGAGCTACAATTTGCCAATGAATTCCCAACTATTCAAGAAACCTTATGGAGTATTGAAGAGATAAAATAGAGATATTGGGGTCAGAGACCCAATACTGTTCGGAATGAATTTTGTTTGTAATCGTTTTTTGTAACCGTTCAGGGTGTAATGAAGGGAAAAGGGGAAATAGAGTAATTCGCAGGATGTTGCGAGGGATTTGATAGTTGTTCTGGTCGTTCCCACATTATAGTCTTTGCAAAACTAAGTTCCTCTTTTTGAAAGAAAAGTATGTTCAGTATACTCAGTGAGCAGTGAACAGTCAGCAGTAAACAGTGAACATACTGATCACTGTTCACTGAACATACTGCTCACTGAAAATTAAAATTTGAAATAAAATTCTTTAATATTTTTCCCATTTTTCCCTACTTTTCCATTCTCCCTTACTTACACCTGAACGCTTACCTTTTGTTTTGTGCTTCAGCCCAGGTATGCCTTTTTTACCATTTCATTATTTAGTAAATTATTTGCCTTGTCTTTTAATACAATACTTCCTGTTTCTAAGCAATAACCATAGTTTGCTATTTTTAATGCCATATTAGCGTTCTGTTCCACTAAGAAGATAGTAGTTCCCTGTTGATTGATGATAGTGATAATATCAAATATTTGGTGGACAAGTTTTGGGGATAGCCCAAGCGAAGGTTCATCTAAAAGTAGTAACTTTGGTCGCATCATCAATCCTCTTCCAATTGCTAACATTTGTTGTTCTCCACCACTTAATGTGCCTCCTAACTGCCATCTCCTTTCCTTCAGAATTGGGAAGAAACCAAATATTCTCTCCATGTCTTCTTTAATCTCCTTTTTATTATGCCGCAGATAGGCACCTAATAAAAGATTTTCCATAACAGTCAATCGCGGAAATATTCTTCTGCCTTCAGGAACATGGGTTATTCCTAATGAGACTATTGGTGGTGGGCTAAATCTTTCAATCCGTTTGCCTAAGAATTCTATTTCCCCTTTCTTTGCCTTTACAATACCTGAGATAGTCATTAGGAGTGTAGTCTTACCTGCTCCATTGGCACCTATTAAGGTGACTATTTCTCTTTCGTTTATCTCAAGACAAACTCCTTTTAATATATGGATATTTCCGTAATATACATGTAGGTCAGTTATCTTAAGCAATTTTATCCCCTCTTAAGTAGTCGCTTTGCTCCATTGTAAAATGAAGATTGCAAAGTGCAAAAGTCAAATTTATTTTGGATTGAGCTATAAGTGTCTAACTTCCCAGATACGCCTCAATCACCTTTGGGTCTTGTTGAATCTCTTCTGGTCTTCCTTGAGCTATCTTTATCCCATAATCAAGGACAACAATCCTATCTGCCAATCCCATAATTACCTTCATATCATGTTCTATTATGAGGATAGTCACTCCTCCCTGGCGTATTTTTTTTATCAGAGCGGTGAGTCTTTCTGTTTCTACAGGATTCATCCCTGCGGCAGGTTCATCCAATAATAACAATTTAGGTTCTGTAGCTAAAGCCCTGGCGATTTCAAGTCTTCGTTGGTCTCCATAAGATAGATTCTTTGCCAGTTCTGTATCCATTTTTGTTAATCCGACAAATTCAAGTAATCTTTTGGCATAAAAATGCATATTTCTTTCCTCCTCTAAAAACCTTTTCCCGCGAAATACCGCTGACAATAATGATGAAGAAGTTCTATTGAATCTGCCCACATAGACATTTTCAAGAACACTCATATTGTAGAATAGGCGAATATTTTGGAATGTGCGAGCAATACCCATTTTTACAATCCTTGATGGTCTAAGCCCAACTAAGTCTTTTCCTAAAAATTTAATAACACCTGATGTTGGGCGATGAATTCCGGTAATAAGATTAAAGAAGGTAGTCTTGCCTGCTCCATTTGGCCCAATAAGACCAACGATTTCTCCTTGCTCAATATAGAAATCAAGCTCAAATAACGCTTGAACTCCACCAAAATATTTACAAATCTTCTTTGCCTCTACAAACATCACTTGTCTCCATTTTAGTCCAATGCTGATTGCTATACTCAACACCGTTACAAATTGCGATTTTAGAAACGGCTCACTTTAGCGTGAAAGCTTGCAGTTAAAAAATGGATATGAAATTAGAAATTGGGGAAAGAAGTGAAGACCTAATTTCCAATTTCTAATTTCTAAAAGAAATCACAGGGAAAACGATGAAAATAAACCGTCCCTAAATAGCTCAGTTAATGGGAGTGTCCAGTATATGTTCTAATATCTGGTTCTCCTTTATCATGAAGTACATCATATAAAGATTGAGATTCTTCTTCCTTTATTTTTTCATCGTCTGGCTGAAATTCTAACTGGATTCTTTTACTGGGTATTAATCCTTGTGGTCGTAAAATGATTATAGCAACTATTATTATACCAAATATCAACATCCTGTACAAGACAAATTTTGTCCCAAGTATCTCTCTTAGGAGTTCTGGAATGCCCACAAGTAGGAAAACACCCAAAATAACTCCATTAATACTTCCCATGCCTCCAAGAATAACCATACAAACCAATAATATAGATTGCCAAAAGGTAAATACTTCTGGAGTAACAAATCCTATCCAGTGCGTATAGATACAACCTGCACATCCTGCAAACACGCCACTTAATGCAAAGCCAATGAGTTTTATATTTGGTGTAGGTATGCCCATAACCTCAGCTGCAACTTCATCCTCACGGATAGCAACAAATGCCCGGCCAATCCTTGAATTTTCAATCCTTCTGGTCAAAACTATTAGAATAACCACAAATATGCCAATCAAATAGTAAAAATGCAGGTCATTACTAAGTGTGAAGAAAAACAACTGTGGCTTTAATACCTCTTGACCAACTCGTGGTAGTCCTTTGGGACCATTTGTAAGCACATCGCAATTATTCAAAAATATCCTTGTAATCTCCCCAAAGGCAAGGGTGACAATTGCTAAATAATCACCGCGAAGTCGTAATACAGGTGCGCCAAGAAGTAACCTGAAAAAAACTACTACAATTACTGTAATTATTAAAACAGGAAAGAATCCTATCTGATAATGGATGGATAACAACATCGAGGTGTATGCTCCAATCCCATAGAAGGCAATATACCCTAAGTCAAGTAATCCTAAGAATCCAATAACAATATTTAACCCTATTGCCAGAATAATATATATCCCTATAAGACAAGCAATATGCACAATATAGTAATTTTTTGACCAATAAGAGAGTTGAGGGAAGATGATGAAAATAATAATAGCGCCAACATAAAGTAGATTTAAAACTTTATTTTTCATAACATTTACCTTTTGGTTAATAGGTGGTAGCCGTTCAAGTGATATACAGAACACTGCCATTAACTAAGCTATTTAGGGACGGTTTATTTTCATTGTTTTCCCTGTGATTTCTTTTGGAAATTAGAAATTGGAAATTAGAAATTAGGTCTTCACTTCTTTCCCCAATTTCTAATTTCTAATTTCATATCCATTTTTTAACTGCAAGTTTTCACGCTAAAGTGAGCCGTTTCTAAAATCGCAATTTGTAACAGTGTTGAGTATACATCATGTCTTTTGGACAATCTGTTCACCAAATATCCCGGTTGGTTTGAATATAAGGACAAGTATAAGTATAATAAATGCAATCATATCTTTATATTCTGCAGGTAGGTATCCGGCGCCAATACTTTCTATAATTCCAAGCAGGTATCCCCCTACCACCGCACCTTTTATATTTCCAATACCACCAAGCACAGCTGCAGTAAAAGCTTTAATCCCCGGGATAAAGCCCATATTATATTTAATACTACCATAATACATCCCATTTAATATACCTGCGGCAGCACCTAATCCACCACCAACAAAGAATGTTATAGCCACTACCTTGTTTACATCTATGCCCATAAGATTGCTAATGTACATATCTTGAGAACAGGCACGCATTGCTCTGCCTAATTTTGTCTTGTGAATGAACAGATGAAGAATTATTAGAAGAATAATCGACTGGGTAATTATAAATATCTGGAGGGAAGAGATATTGAAGCCATAGAATGTGTATCTTTTTATTGGAAATACATCCGGATAGGGCAGAGATTGTGCACTTACCCCTACCATAATTAAATTTTGTAAGATGATAGAAACTCCTATCGCACTTAAAAGAGGTGCTAATCGCGGGGCATGTCTTAGTGGACGATAGGCAATTCGCTCAACTAATACTCCTAAACATCCTATAAGACTCATTGATACCAAAAAGATTAATAATAAAAAGATAATAGGCTTTGATTGAAGATAAACCCCACTAAAATAGATTAGTGCTAAACCAATATATGCACCAATCATAAATATCTCAGAATGAGCAAAATTAATCATTAAAAGAATCCCATAGACCAATGTATAGCCTAATGCAATCAATGCGTAAATAGAACCTAATGTAACTCCGTTGATTATTTGATGCAAAAACATTTTATCCCCTCTGCAAAATGTATATGGAGTGCAATGGCTTACCACCGCTTTGAAGCAATTCGTAGGTATTCTTGAGGGATATCGGAACGATTCACTTTTGTTTGAAAGCTTGCGGGTATCTTAAAGGATGATGAAAATTAATAGGACGCAGATTTACAGGATTTTTAGGATTTATTTAATTTTATCCTGTCCATCTGCGTTCATCTGCGTCCCATTTTATATTTTCAGAAGGAATTGTCTGAAAATGAACCGTCCCGGAATATCTTTTTTGTCCAGGTGCTAATCTATTTCAGCACCTCAAATTTACCATCTTTAACAATATAGGCAGTAATTATGCGGTTTAGTGTATCTCCTTTTTCATCAAAACTTGTAGTTCCTAAAATCCCTTTATATTCAACATCGCAGATATAGTCAATAATAGCATTCTTATCAGTCCCTACATGGGAGATAGCATCAATGAGGATATTAGTAGCTTCATAGGTATAGGCATCATAGGGTTGAATATCAACATTTGGGTATTTCTTTTTGTATCTTTTAATAAATTCAGCGGCTAAAGGTAGTTTTTCTGGAGGTGAACCTACCATAGTAATAATATTATTTTCGGTAGCCTTTCCACCGATTTTAATATATTCTGGGCTAAAAACACCATCCCCTGTAATAATTGTACCAGAAAAACCTATTTCCTTTGCTTGTTTAGCAATCAATCCACATTCGCTATAAACGCCGCCAAAATATATAGCCTCTGGTTTATTGGCATTGATTTTAATAAGAAGTGCCTTAAAATCCTTATCGCCAATATTTATTCCATCAAAGCTTAATGGATTACCGCCATTTGCAGTAAACTGTTTTTTAAACTCCTCTGCCAACCCTTGACCATAAGGTGTTTTATCATGGATAATACTTACCTTTTTCAACCCTAATTTTTTGTAGACCAAGTCTGCGGCAAAGCTTCCTTGAACATCATCGGTAGTGCAGACACGGAAGACATTTTTAAAGCCTTGAAGTGTAAGGCCAGGATTAGTAGAAGCAGGGGTAATCATTACTATTTTCTTCTGATGATAGACCTTTGAGGCAGGTATAGAACAACCGCTATTTAGATGACCAATCACTCCAATAACCTTTTGATCTGATATAAGTTGATTAGCAATAGTTACCGCCTCTTGTGGGTCTGCTCTATCATCAACAGGAAGAAATTCTAATCTTATCCCCTTTAATTTCAAAGATGCATTTGCATCATCAATAGCCATTTTGCAAGCATTGCTCATCCCTTGTCCCATTGCCGCAATATCACCTGTAAGTGGTCCTGCTAATGCAATTTTTACCTCCTCTTCTTTAGTAACACCTGCTTTCTCTACCTTACCACATCCCACAAACCAACCTAAACTAATCATCCATAGTACTAACAATATCTTACTTTTACCGTTTATTCTCATTGATTCTTTCCTCCTTTTTGAAATAGAATACTCGGGACGGTTCATTTTATCGTTTTTCCTATGATTTCTTTTGGATATTTATTTGTAAGCGTCCATAGAAAATTGAAATTGGAAATTGGGCTTTTACTTCTCTCCCTAATTTCTAATTTCGAATTTCCAATTTCAACTCTCTTTTCTATCCGCAAGCTTTCAAACAAAAGTGAACCGTCCTCACCTTTCCCACTTTTCTATCTAAAAGGGATTTATGAAGAGTGATTTTTCCCTCTCAATACTAATACCCTTATTGTTTCAAGAACTAACCAGCCGACTAAAACAAAAAGGATAATCCCACAAACCCCTGAAATTAAAACCTCTGGTTTAAAAGGGGCACACTGTATTAATGAATCCACAAAAGGCAAAATAAGAAGTGCTAATGACCATAGGGTTATTACCATCATAAAAAACATAGGAATAATAGTATAGAATGCTTTTTTTCGACTTCTAATTAACCAGATAGTAATGGCTAATAGGGTTAGACTTGCTAAGAGTTGATTGCTCGTCCCAAATATAGGCCAGGCAACAAGATAGCCTTTTTCTTTGGTAGCGATGAGGAATATAAATGGAATAAGTAAAGTAATCAAAGTAGCAAAGACACTCCCAACCATATTCTGCCACCCTGTAATTTCCTGAAAGATGTATCTTGCAAGCCTTGTAGATACATCAAGTGTATCATAAACAAAGGTAGAAAAGGCAAGAAGAGCAAATGGGAAGGCAATGCTAAAAGATACCCCTATTAAACCTAAATAACCTGCAAGTCCTTTAGCATAAATGATGTTTGGGTCAGATTTTAGGGCATCTGAACCAACAGGTAGAATTATTAATGTGGCTAATGCCAATACAGCCACCAGTCCTTCAAGGAGCATTCCGCCATAACCAATAATTCTGGCGTGAGATTCTTTAAGTAATTGTTTTGAGGTGGTTCCCGAGCTTACTATTGCATGAAATCCAGAACAGGCTCCACAAGCAACCGTAATAAATAGAAGTGGAAAAAGTGGTTTACCATTCACTATACTCTTTAGCCCGTCGATGTTAAAGGCAGGATACTCTATTTTAAATCCACCAAATATCCCACCAATTAACCCGACAAGGATAGTAAGATATAGTAACCAGCCACCAAGATAACCCCTTGGTTGAAGTAATAACCACATTGGGATAATAGAGGCAATAAAGCAATAGATTAACAACAAAACATCCCATTGCTTTAATGTAATATTGTTTAAGAAAAGTAGGATTGGTTCAGGTAACCTTGGTCCAATCCAAATAATCAACATAACCAAGGGAAGGAAGATAATTGTAGCTAATGTAAGATTCAATTTAAACTTATATAGGGCAATACCCATTATTACCCCAATGGCTAAATAGAGGATAGAGGAAGCAGCAACCCCAGCCCCAACTAAATGAATTTCTGATGAGATAGCTTTGAATGTATGAGCAGTAATATCAGTAAAGGCAATAATTACATAAATCAAAGCCAGCCAGACAAAGATAAGGAATAGTAGATAGGATGTCCGGGAAATGTGTTGTTTTACTAATTCACCTACGGATGTTGCTTTATGTCTTACCGAGGCAACCAAACTGGTAAAATCGTGGACTCCACCAATAAAGATTGCCCCTAAAATAATCCATAATATAGCTGGTATCCAGCCAAACCATAGACCAGCTAAAATTGGGCCGACAATAGGTCCTGCCGCTGCAATCGCAGAGAAATGTTGACCTAATAGTAAAGCAGGTTTTGCCGGGACATAATCAACACCATCATTTATCTCACATGCTGGGGTTTGCGTTGAATCATCTAATTTTACCTGCCTTCCTAAAAATCTACCATAATACACATATCCCACCGCAAAGATTAATATCCCTCCCAAAACTATTGATATAAGCATCGTTTAAAACCTCCTTCTGTTAATGTTAGCAGTTTAAGTTATACTGGACACTGCCATTAACTGAGCTATTTAGAGACGGTTTATTTTCATCGTTTTCCCTATGACTTCTTTTGGAAATTAGAAATTGGGCTTTTACTTCTCTCCCTAATTTCTAATTTCGAATTTCCAATTTCAACTCTCTTTTCTTTCCGCAAGCTTTCAAACAAAAGTGAACCATCCCAAATTCTTTATATTTTCCCCTTACTTACATCTGAACGCTTATGAAGATAGTTTAGCATAAATTTTACCCTATGTCAACAAAAAGTTAAAATTTTTAGTTGAATTTTTTTGATATTAAGGGTATAATATAAACATCTCCATTTTTTACACTAAGAAAGCTATGATATCAGTAAAAAATATAAGTATCAAACAAATATTTACTTGTATAATTGCCCTCCTTTTAATTATCTTTTCTAATGCCCAGCCTCTACTTTTTTTAATTGGGGTAGGGATAATTTTACCTGGAGAGGCTATTCGTATTTGGGCATCTGGACATCTACAGAAAGATAAATCAGTTACTACATCCGGACCTTATGCCTATATCAGAAACCCACTTTATTTAGGTACACTTCTTGTGATGATTGGTACTTGCCTTTGTGCTAACAACTTTATTATACTGGCGTTTGGATTAGTGATATTTTTCTTTTATTATCTTCCTTATAAATTAAAAAAAGAAGGTGATAGATTAGAAAGAATATTTGGAGAAGAATATCTGGTATATGCAAAACAAGTTCCTAATCTCATCCCAAGACTAACCCCATATCGTAAAGAAGGTGGCGAATTAAAAAAGTGGAGTTTTAAACAAGTAAAAAATAACAGTGAACATCTGACATTTTTAGCTATTTTAACCGGGATTATTTTAATTAGTAGAAATTTGTGGATTAGATAGATGTAAGAGGAGAAAGTGAGGAGAGTATTGAGAGATGCAAAAGAGTTTGTTTTTTATAATTTTTCTTATAACAACCTACCTGATTTTAGCCTGTGCACCACCTAAAGAAAAAAAACCTTCTATTACTCATGAACCTGAATATATATGGAAGGAGGTAGATATTAATTGGGTATATTCTTTAGCTATTGATACTAATGACTCGAGTAAAATTTACGCCGCTACCGAACATGGAATGTACAAAACAGAAGATAAGGCTAACATATGGAAAGAGGCAAATCACAGACTTTATAACCTTAATGTATACTCGGTAGTAGTTGATACTAAAAGACCAGGAGTTTTGTTTGTAGGTGGTGATGGGGGAGTATTTAAAAGTACAAATGAAGGGGGTGAGTGGGTAGAAAAGAATATTGGACTTACTAATCCTTTGGTTAGAGTATTGACACTCAACCCGCATAATCCAGATAGACTTTATGCAGGCTGCTTTGGAGCAGGAGGATTATTTATTAGTAATAATGGTGGAGATAGTTGGGAAATGATAAAAGGAGAGTTGTCTGCACTACAGATTACTTCTATTGCTATTTCCACAAAAGAGCCTGTTAAAATATATGTTGGAACATGGGGAAAAGGGATGTATAAGAGTGAAGATGGAGGGGTAAGTTGGCTGTCAGTAAATACAGGATTAACCAATTCTAATATAAGAGCTATTGCAGTAGACCCAACTGATGCTGAAACTGTCTATGCAGGGACTGAAGATGGGGTTTTTAAAAGTCATGATGGAGGGCAAAGCTGGCACCTTAAAAAAAATGGACTGCTTAATACCTATGTTTGGACACTCGTAATTGATCCTAAACAACCTGAAATAATCTATGCTGGAACATGGGTTGGAGGGGTATACAAAACCGAAGATAGAGGTGAGAAGTGGAAAGAAATGAATGTAGGTTTAGTTAATACCTCTGTTCATACACTAATTGTGGATACAAAAGAATCTAATATCATCTATGCAGGCACAGAAGGAGGAATTTTCCAAACAATAGATGGTGGCATATTCTGGAAACCCAAAAATAAAGGTTTGATACAGAAAATCAAAGAAAAAGTTCCTCCTCCAATCCCTAAGGAGAAACTACAAAAACGCTATAAATCTGCTCCAAAACCTGAAGGTGAGAGACATGGCGGTGGACATTAAGAAAGGTGTGTAAAAAAATTTGGTATGATTAAAGCAGTTATTTTTGATATGGATGGGCTAATGGTAGATACAGAACCTCTATATTCTGTGGCTATGAGCCAGATAGCTGAAAAAAGAGGTAAGTGTTTTACTTTAGATATAAAACAAAAGGTGATGGGAAGACTTCCAATTGAAAGTTTAACTATATTCAAAGAACAACTTGGATTGAATGAATCTCCTGAAAAACTTTTAGAAGAACGAGAAGAAATTTATGGAAAGATTCTTGCACAAAATGTAAAACCAATGCCAGGGCTTTTCAGTATTCTTGAACTACTAAGTAAAATGAGTATCCGTAAGGCAATTGCATCTTCTTCTCAAAGAGTGTGGATTGATTTAATTGTTAATAAATTAGGAATTTTAGACCAATTTGAAATAATAGTCTGTGGACAAGAAGTTAAACACGGCAAGCCAAAACCTGATATTTACTTATTAGCAGCCAAGAAATTAAATCTTAATCCAGAACAGTGCCTGGTTTTAGAAGATGCTGTTTCAGGAGTAGAGGCAGCAAAATCTGCTAATATGAAGTGCATTGCAATCCCAAACCAGTTTACACAAGGACTTGATTTCTCTAATGCAGATTTGGTAGCAAATAGCTTAGAAGAAATTGATAAGTCAATTTTGGGTAGTTGGGTAATTGAGTAACTAATAGCATGATTGATTTGATAATCTTTGACTTAGGTAATGTAATACTAAATTTTGACCATATGATTATCTGTAAGAAATTATCCAAATTATCTAAATTTCCACTACAGGAAGTCTATGAGAGAATATTTAGCTCAGGATTAGAACGATTATATGATGAGGGGAAAATTTCAACTAAAGATTTCTTTAAGGAAATATCAAACAGATTTGGATTAAACATTTCTTTGACTGAATTTAAACTACTCTGGCAAGATATTTTCTGGGTGAATGAAGGGATTGAGGAAATATTATTAAAGCTTAAAGGAAGATATAAACTGTTTTTATTATCAAATACCAATGAGTTACATTTTGAGTTTGCTAAGGATAAATTTGATATATTAAATCTTATAGATGAATATATTTTATCATATAAGGTAGGATTTAGTAAACCATCTCCGGAGATATTTTATGAGGCATTAAAGAAAGCTAAAGTAGATGCATCGAGATGTATTTACATTGATGATATAAAAGAGCATGTAATCTCTGCAAATAAAGTTGGTATGAAAGGGGTATTATTTAAATCCATTGATGGATTAAAAAGGAATCTGGCAAAATATGGGGTGAAATTATACTCAACACCGTTATAAATTGCGATTTTAGAAACGGTTCACTTTAGCGTGAAAGCTTGTATAAATAGTCAACATAGATATTTTTAGCTAAAGTCAAACACCACTGGAAATCTCACTTTCTCTTACCTACACCTTGAATGCTTCCAAAAGGAGAAGAACTCATGCCCCGGTGGGGCACAAATTACGATGAAAATTGGACGGTGGTAGGTGGTAGGGCTGAGCGTAATACACATTTAACTCCGTGGGGTATTAGTGTTATAATAGACCACTTGAGTGGATAGATTCTTGAGGCGAAATGCGGTTAAATAACACAGATATGCAACCTGGATAATTGGTAATTAGCAATTCACAATTCACAAT
>JBFMDD010000039.1:0-13558 GCA_040754115.1 bacterium | reverse complement strand
TGTCTTTTGGTGATTTATATTCAATAATGTTGTAATCAGTAAAAGATTGAAAGACCAAAGGTAACGATTTAACATCTGCATCTTCGCCCTTCTTAATAACTATTATGTCTATCTTCAGTGGCAATTTGCCAACTTCAACCTCGGTTTCCACCTTAAATCCTTTGGGTTCAACTATATGTTTCAATACATTTGAGAAATAGGGATGCCATTGTTTTTTCATTATCTATCATTATATCAACAAGTCTATCCTTTGTCAATTGCAATTTTTTTCTTTCTGTAAGATGTCAGTAAAATAGGGGGATTTTTTGGGAATGTCTTTTAATTTAGACACTGGATACATTGAACTCACTGAATTTCATAGAAAGCCATTTGCAACGCTCTCTTCTAATTTTGAGATGTATAAGATTCCTTTCTTAATTTTACTTCCTTATAAACTTCTAATGTTCTTTTAACAATCTTTTGCCATGAATATTTTTCAGCAGTTTTACGGGCATTTTCTCCTAATTGTGTTATGAGTAGTGGATTTTTAATTAATAAATTTACCTTTTCTGCAATATCCTTAGCATCTCTTTTAATAAAAAAGCCATTATAACCATCCTGGACTAATTCTTCAGTTCCATTAACCTTAGTAGTCAGAATTGGTAGTCCTGAAGCTACTGCCTCTATAGTTGCCAGAGAGAATGCTTCATATAATGTAGGAAATACAAAGATGTCACTTGCAGCATAATACCTATTTACCTCGGTTGAGTATCCTACAAAGACTACCCTTTTTTCAACACCTAATTGTTTAGCAATATTATAAAAAGGTTTTTCATCATCCCTTCCTACAACTAAAATCTTTACTTCTTTATTATCTATCAATGGAAGTGCTTCTATAATATATTTCAATCCCTTTCTTTTAAACTCATAACCTGTAAACAAAAGAAGTATATCATCATTTTTAATATTATATTTATTCCTTATTTCTTCTCTCCATATATTCTTATTTTTAGGATTAAATTCTTCAAGAGCTACTCCATTAGGAATAGCAACTATATCCTCTGCTGGGAGATTATAATTTTCTATAATTTCTCTTTTTACACCTTCTGAAACAGATATTATTTTTTTATATCTCCCTTTTTTCAAGGTAAATTTTTCAATCCAGAGTACAATGAGATTAAGCGGATTTATCCTTGTATTTTTGAGGAAATTGTATAATCCAGAGGTACTCTGCCGCGCTACTTTAACCGCGACCTTATGACAACTGTGTGCTGTAAAAATATCGAATGGACAAAAGGAATCCCCTTGTGTATGAACTACATCAAAACTATTAGTATCAATTTTAGACCAATTCAGCATTAAAGCAAAACTATATACCTGAAGGATGGTAGCTAAACCTGCCTTTTTTCGTTTTAAAAAGAAGTTACCTTTAATCATCGGGACTTTATGGAAGATAATTTTATCAGAGGCATCTTGCCAGGAATTAGCAAATACATGTACCTCGTGTTCTTTGCTTAAGCCTTCTGCTAATTCCGCTGCATATCGTGAAATCCCGCCCTTTTTACTATATATTCGAGCAATAATAGCGATTTTCATTTTGACACCTATTTTTTAAATTTACTTTTGATTAGTTCTATTACCATCTTTAATTCATCTGCTTTTAACAACCATAAGATTATTAAATAACATACTAATCCTATCGTTACTGCAGAACCGACCTGTATGATTTGGAATTCTATTCTCCTAATATCTAAAATCCCTTCTATATATTTACTAATTAAGAAACATACTAATACTGCTGGTGATGAGGCAATAATCATCTTCAAGAAAGAATTTAATATCCGTTTAGTATCTATAGTTCCAATCTTATACCTTAACACCAAGAATAATATAAAATTAGTTACTATATGTGCAATTGAGTATGAAAGAGCAATACCAGCATGAGCTAAATATCTAATTAATATAAGATTAATCACAATATGAAGTAATACACCAACGATTGTAATCAGCATTGGTGTAATGGCATCGTGAATGGCGTAAAATACACGAATAAGAACAAAATTTACAGCTAAGCCTATTATCCCAATTGCATAAAAGAACAGAGCTTTTGAAGTCATCATTGTATCATGTGTATCAAAATTACCTCGTTCAAACAGAAGTCTTATTATCGGTTCGCAAAGAACCATAAATATTAATCCAACAGGGATATATATTAGGGCGGTCATTCTTATTCCTTTTGACATTGTTCCTCTTAAACTTCCATAGTCTTTAGTAGCTGCATAACTTGCAATAAAAGGGAATATCGCGGTAGAAATAGCCAGTCCAAAGGTGGATAAAGGTGCCTGGATAATCATATTCGCAAAATCCAATGCTGCAATACTTCCCTCTTGTAGAGGGGAGGCCATCATTCTACTAACAATAACATAGGAGCCTGCTATAGCTGTTGAAACAACCCCTGGAAGGAATAAATTAATAAATTCTCTTACTTCTGGATATTTAAAGTTCAACAGAAAATTATATCTCATCTCTTTTTTGATTAAAGCTATTAATGAGGTTAAAAACATTAATCCACTGCCAACTACTAATCCTATTCCTACACTGAAAATACCTAAACTTTTACTTAAGAATACAATGCTTATAATCACCGTAGTACCTAAGATGAAGGCATTAAAAGATGGAACGATGAAATGTTGAAATGAGTGCAATATACCCATAAAAACACTCACTAATCCTATGAATATAACTATTGGCGACATCAATCGAGTTAATTTAACAGCTAATTCAAATGCCTCTTGTCTTAACCCATATCCCAAAAATTTGACTAAATAAGGTGCAAAAATTACTATTCCAATTACTATACCAAAAGAAATAATAATAGTATAACTAATGATGATGCTGGAAAGCCTCCAGAGAGTTTTATATTCTTTAAGGGTTAAATATTTAGTAAAAATTGGTACTAATGCAGAATAAACCCCACCACTCATAACCATAAATATAAGTATCATAGGAATATTGTAAGCGACAAAATAAGCATCAGTAAGCATGCTTGCCCCAAAGTGTTTTGCAATCAATATCTCTCGCATAAAGCCTGCTATCTTTCCTATTATAGTGCCAAATAGTATTATTCCTGCCGCCTTTGCTATTTGTTCCTTAGGCATCTTTCTCTAACCTCAAAAACTTACTCAACCGCTGTTAACATCTTTAACATCTCTTTAACCCTGTATCCTGATTTTTCAGCAGATAAAAGGACTTTTACCATCATCTTGTATCGGCTGACAATATCCTGTGGCAGGCTCTTTTTACCAAGTGCTGCCTCCTCAGAGGCAGCATTGACTACCGATGTGGTAAACAGCCAATACACCAGTTCTTCCAACATCTCTTTACTGAGCCATAATGTATCTTCATGCCAGTTAAAATTCAGGTATGCCTGTACATTATAATCCTTCAACATCCCCTTTATCCTCTCCATTGCAAGAGCAGAATCAAACCAGCTATGATAAGCGGTTAATATCTTTATAAGCCGGGTTTCTCTTTTTGCCGTCTGTTCATCACAACCCAGCTCTTGAAATGTCCGGGTAACTATTTTTCCCAACAACCATTCATCCATCCAAACAGCACTCTGTTGTTCATAATTAACCTCTGCTTTAATCTTCCCTAATCCTTGGATTATGAGCCAGGCCAACAAAACCCTCCAAAAAGGTAACTGCTCATTATCCTTCAAGGTAGGAAAATATGACTGTAAATATCTAATAGCTGAGTCATATTCCTTGCCTGCGGAAACATCAGCTAATCTTTCAATCTTTAAGATAGCCTCTAAAAGCAACATCACCTCTCCTCTAATTTTTACCTCATCGCCTGAGCCACCAGCAAATTCTTTTATCCTGCTAAGCAACAGTTGCATATTCTGCTCAAAAGAGCTTACCTGCATTCCTTCAAGTAAACCTTTTAGCATATCTTTATTCATAATTTGTTTAAATGGGATAAGGACAGGTTCAAGGTAAATCTCCTTATATGCCTCTTCCATATTGGGCACACCCCTACCATTAAGAGAACTTGCCAGACGGGCATAGCAGTAATTATCATCATCACATACCTCTCTAAAATCCATGAATACATGATAATGATAAGCCCCTAATTCGATATACAAACCTTTTTCTGCCAATTCTTTTCCCTGGCGGATGTACTGTAGTCCTGTTTTATAATCCTTAAAGATATAGTAATATTGGCTATCCGGTCTGATGGCAAGTGCCTGGGCTAAAGTCTTTTGAACAAGTTGGGACTTCCCTTCTATAGACATAGCAGCAGACCAATGAATCCATCCTTTTGCACAGGCATATCTATTATGGTAGATAATGAGTACTTTCTCATCTCCTGCCCGATTGGAATAGGCAAATACATCCTCGTTTACCCATCCCTGGTCAGTATAGAGATCATACAGAACAAAGTTTTCCACACTGCTAAAAAGGTGTCGTCTTCTCATCAGAGGGAACACTTCTGCTTCATGTCGGTGAACTAAATCCCAATCCACCTCTTCATTCCAGTATGCCTTTTTATATTCCATCCCATATTTTTCAGTAAAGCCTTCTATCTGTCCATGTCCAAACATGGGTAATCCGGGCATGGTTACCATCATAATAGCCACCCCAAAATATTTATCCCCTTTACCAAACTGGGCTATGGCTGTTTGCTCGTCAGGGTTATTCATAAAGTTAACAAAGCGCTTTAAGATTTGCGGATTAAACTCTATTACTTTTTTAATCACACTTCGATAGTTGGCATTTTCCTCCATTTTCAACATATTCATAAATGCGCTATTATATACGCGATGCATACCGAGTGTACGAACAAAGTAGCCTTCCATTAACCAGAATGCTTCTGCTAAAAGGAGGGTATCTGGCACTTCTTGAGCAACTCTATCTACCACCTCACGCCAGAACTCCTTTGGGAAAAGTTTATCAAACTCTTCTCTTGACATTGAGTGTTCAGCTCTTGAAGGAATATCTCCGCCAGAGCCTGGCTGTGGGAACCATAATCGCTGATAATGTTTTTTGGTCAGTGTCATTGCCGCATCAAAGCGAATAATTTGAAATTTACGAGCCACACGAAGTATCATTTGAATTACTGCTTCTCGCACATCTGCACGCAAGAAATTTAATTGAGCGGTATCATTCCATGGCATGCTGGTTCCATCATTGCCATGATAAATATATTTAACATCCCCTGTCCAATTATCAACCCGCTTAAAGATAACTGCAGCATCAGTTCTTGACCAATATCCAGCTTCAATATAAATCCCTACCCGGCTATCACATGAAATATCAGGGCTTGTAAAATTGTACCCCGGGAAAGGTGGGTAAGACTGTTGGATAAACCAATCAGGGTGCTCTATGGTCCATCTGGAATAAATGCCCATATGATTTGGCACCATATCACTTGCTAAGCGAATACCATATTGAAAAGCTCTATATTTAAGGTTCTCCAGGGCTTGCTCACCTCCTAAGTCGTCTTCAATGACATAATCGTAAATAGAATATGCAGAGGCAATTGCTTCAGGATTGCCGCAAATCTGTTTTATTTTTTGAGAAGCTGGGCTTCGCTTCCACAAACCAATAAGCCACAACCCTGTAAAACCCCACCTTGCCAGAATATTTAGCTCTTCATCCGGGATTTGATCTAATCTTGTAATTGACCTGCAGTATTTCTTAGATAATTGGTCCAGCCACACATATACATTCTTTGCTATTAAGACTACTTTAGACATCCAGTCTAAATCCTGGCTAAAATTCTCTATCTCTTCATATTCGTACCCTTCAAAGCAGGGAATTAAAGAAGGTCCTGGTCCAAGAAAACCAGCCTTTTCCTCTTCTTTTACCCAATCCAGAGCCAGCAGTATTCTCTTCATAAGTTCTGAAGAGATTAGCCCACCCCAATTATCTCTGATATACTCAAGTTGACCGGTTAAGGAATTTGGGCAAGCAATAACAGGTGCTCTTAATAGCTCAATAAGGTGTTGATTTTGTGGTCCAAAAGTTGGTTGAGTCTTGAAGAAATCAAAAACCGACCCCATAAATGCTTCATAAGGCACATCCTTAGCCAATTCTGCCTCATCAAATAATTCAATAAAAGGCAACAATGCAGGATTATTATTTACCAGAGATAAAAGGAGTATTTCTGATGTGGCAATCTCTAAGTTTGACCATCTTTTTACATATTCTTCAACAAATACCCCTCCTCGATAAACAGTTATTGGAGGGAATAACTCTACAAACCTGGTTATTGTCTTGTTCACCACATCCTGGCTAAAATGTTTTGCTACCCATTCAATGCCATTCTTCACGGCTTGCGGGTTTTTTTGTTGGCGATACCTACACATCACAAAACGCCAAATTTCCTCAAGCAACCCTATGGCATTCAACTGGCAGGCTTTTATCGTTTGGTCAGGATAACTCTTCAAGTCCCTCTTTTCATTCATCCGTTGAGCAAATAAACGAATTGCATGGAAGTGTGATAAAACAGTGTATTCATCTGCAGTTTCATCAAGCTTATATTTGTCTCTTGCCCTTTTTAAGATGTGAAATTCAAGTGGGAAGTAGCTATTTCTCTCGTTCATGAAATAAGTCTCTCAATCTAAAACATTACTCCTTCCTTAATAGTAGAAGTGTCAAAAATATATCATAAGTATTGGAAGTTTGTCAAGCATTAATCACCATTGGGGGAAGACAACCTACCTACATCGTGATGATCCCCTTACAGAAGCTAATGCTTTGTCACATTAATTATTAAATCTAACCACAGAGAACACAGAATTTAAGAAAATAAGAAGATGAGAAGATAAGAGGATGAGATTTTTAAATCTTAATTTCTCAACTTCTTAACCTCTTCCTCCTCCGTGACCTCTGTGGTTTAATTCCTTTAATAATTTCTGTGACAGAGCACTAATCCTTACCCACAAATATGGGTAGTGATACCTGTGTAGCGTCTTGAAATACACCACTGCGCAATGGAGAAGAGAAGGATTTGTGTAAGTAAGTGGAAATGGAGAATCTGGAGAAACGGCTATGCCCATGCGGGACACAAATGAAAATTAATAGGATGCAGATTTACAAGATTTACAAGATTTCCACCTGTGCAGGTAACTTTAGACCAAGTAGTGAAGTAGTGTGGTATAATTTTGTTTTCTCATCTTAACCTATTTCACAGGTAGAAATTGTTTGTAGAATATACCTTCTGAGAATAAGATTACTTTGTGCTAACTTCATACCACTGCCCTTCAAATTTCACAATTATTTTCTTTCCTAAGGCAAAGAATTTGCCTAAACTTGGTTTATCTGCAAGTAGTTTAAAATACCCTTCACTACCATATTCAATCTTATGAGTTTTAATTCCCTCCTTGAAGTCACTATCTACCCAGACATCATTGCGTAGATAAAAGGTCTTCTTACCAACATATTTTATTATTTCCACTGTAGGAGCAGCAGCTATTTCTTCTTTCTTGAGCGCACCCAATTCTTTAGCACTATCTACTGCTTTTTCACCCACAGTCATTAATTTCATTGATTTAAAATCAGCCTTTGATTTCTCAAGCATTCGTTGAGGAATACCTCCTTCATCTTCTAAGACTAAAAATGATGTATAAGGAGTTATAATGCCATATTTTTTGCTTAAGGTTTTTATTTCATCAATCAATTCCTTAGTTTCACCATGAAGTCTAATCTCATCCAACAGATAGCCAATCTTTCGCGTAGCCCATAATCTTGGTAAAAATTCATTATCAGAGATTTCGTCTTGAAATGTCCCTTCATAATGATGTATATGTTTTTCCCCTTCTATATCCCCAATTAAATCTATAGTTGTAGCACTACTATTTTTATATCTGCCTAAAATAATCAGTTGGGAGCCTTTAAATAAATCTGGCAAAACATTCGGATAAATATCTTTTACTTCAATTTTACCAAAGTCTAATTTTAAGTCTGATAATACTGGTTGACTTATTTTGGTATAGAAATTACTTACCTTTACCTCCAAATCCTCTTTAGGTCTTACATATTCGGAAATACCTTTATTTAATGAAGAAATCTTATCCAATAAATGTGTATTAACATCATCTCCAACACCAAATACAAATACCCTGCTTTTCTGCTTGTTCGCATCTTTAATATTGTCAACTATCTTTTTGATATTTTGCTCTCCGACGGTTGGCAAGCCATCAGTAAGGAAAACAATCATATACGGTCTTGCGTTTGTGGATTTAAGTGCAAGTGCAGATAGTAGTGCATCATTTATATTCGTCCCACCACTTGCTTGAAGATTATCAATAAATTTTAATGCCTCCTCTTTACTTTTGGCAGTATAATCAATCAAATCCGGCTTAAATCTTTCTACATCAGTACTAAAACTAATCAAATTAAACTTGTCATCTTTATTAAGACTATTGATACAGAATTTTAATGCCTCCTTAGCTTGCTTAATCTTTTCATCTGCCATACTCCCTGATGTATCTACGACAAAGGCAATATCCTTTTTAATAGCTTTTTTAATCTCTTGTTTAGGGGAAACTAACACCATAAAAAATCCATCTTCATCTTTTTCTTTATGCGTCAAAAGGTTTAGTCCAATATCCTCTTTAGAAACTGTGTAATAAAGTTCAAAGTTTTTATCAGGCTTAACATTATTTTCTTCGTAACTTAGCAACACAGTGTAATCATCCTTTTTAGTTATTTTTATCTCATGGGTGGAGGAATAAACACTTTTAATGGGGAGTTTAGAGGTTATTTTAACAGTAATTACCACACTATCTAAGCTACGAGGTGAGAATCTCTCAGTATCAAGTGGATAAAAATAATGGCATATCCCAGACTCTAATTTTAAAATTTCCGCATAAGTAAGTTGAATCCTCTTTTCACCACGCGCTGGAATGGGATACACCTGTGCCTTAAACATATTCGTACCAATATATTCTAAGATGGCAGGGTCTTTCATGCCTCTTACAATATCCTCATAAATCTTCCTTGCCTTA
The DNA here is from genome assembly GCA_040754115.1 of bacterium. Classification (GTDB taxonomy): domain Bacteria; phylum UBA9089; class CG2-30-40-21; order CG2-30-40-21; family SBAY01; genus JBFMDD01. The sequence continues at coordinate 4,563 of JBFMDD010000039.1, read as the reverse complement.
TCTTTATCCAGTATCTCTCCAATAATCTTTTTACCATCTGTAAACATAGCAAATTCAGAGATAGCTGCTTTTTCTGGGAGTGGAAAGATATATGTTCCTTCAATATCTCGATGATGAGGATTGATAAATACCTGGTCAATACTTGTTTTTGCTACTTGATTATTAATCTCAATATTTACATGGTGATACTTGATAGCTAAGGGTGGTAATGGTAGTTCTTCTGGTCTTGGTCTTGGGATAATTATCCCATCTGCAAAGGTAATACTTACATTTAGGACACAAATTAAAAAACCAAGTAAAAAAAATCTCTTTCTCATTAACTTTTCTTACCTTTAAATGTCAATTTATCCTCGTTCTTTTTAACTAATATCTTTCCACCTTTATGGAATTTACCTTTAAGAATCTCCTCTGATAATGGGTCTTCAATATATTTTTGAATAGCTCTGCGAAGTGGTCTTGCACCATAAGATGGATTATAGCCTTTTTCAGCTAAGAAAGATAATGCATCACTGGTTAATTCAATCTCTATATTTTGCTCTACTAATCGCTCATTTAATTTACTAATCATTAAATTTACAATCTTTTTTACTTCTTTGTCACTTAATGGATGGAAAACAATAGTATCATCAATTCTATTAAGGAACTCAGGATTAAATATCTTTTTCATCTCTGAAAGTACTTTATCTTTAATATCGCTATAAGTTTTTTCAGCAGTAGCTTTTCGGAAGCCAATATCTTTAGCATCAAATATATCCCTTGCTCCCACATTAGAGGTCATAATCATCACTGTATTTCTAAAGTCAACCGTATGTCCGAGGTTATCAGTAAGATGTCCATCTTCAAAAACCTGCAGGAGAATATTAAATACATCTGGGTGAGCTTTTTCAATCTCATCAAATAGAATTACAGAATAAGGTTTTCTTCTCACCTTTTCGGTTAATTCACCACCTTCTTCATAGCCAACATATCCTGGAGGAGCACCTACTAATCGTGAGACAGCGAATTTCTCCATAAACTCTGACATATCAATCTGTATTAAAGCTTCCTCATCATCGAATAAGAATTCTGCTAATGCCTTTGCCAGTTCTGTCTTGCCCACGCCAGTAGGTCCGAGGAATATAAACGACCCCATAGGTCTTTTTGGGTCTTTAAGGCCGGTTCTTGCGCGCCGCATTGCTCTTGAAAGAGCTGAGATAGCTTCTTCCTGACCAATAATTCGTTTATGAATTTCTTCCTCCATCCGTAATAATTTTTCAGTTTCCTTCTCTACCAATTTAAATACTGGCACACCAGTCCATTTGGAGACAATTTCTGCTATATCTTCATTAGTGATAACATTTGTAGTCTCTTCCTGATGTTCACTTTCCCATTTTTTATTAGTTTCATTTATTTTTTCTCGTATATTTTTTTCTTTATCCCGCAATTTAGCTGCCTTCTCAAATTCTTGTGAAGAGATAGAGGCATTCTTTTCTTTGGTTATTTGCTCTAATTGCTTTTCTAACTCTTTAAGGTCTGGCGGTTTAGTCATCACTCGCAGCCGTGCTCTTGCCCCTGCCTCATCTATTAAATCTATTGCCTTATCTGGCAGGTATCTATCTGATATGTATCGATGTGCGAGTTTAGCGGCTGCATCTAATGCTAAATCGTCAAATTTCACACGATGATGTGCCTCATATTTATCTCTCAGTCCCTTCAAAATCTCAAAAGTCTCTTTCACTGACGGTTCATCAACCATAATTGTTTGAAATCTGCGTTCTAAAGCGGCATCTCGCTCGATATACTTACGGTATTCATCTAAAGTTGTTGCTCCGATACATTGTAACTCGCCTCGTGATAATGCAGGTTTTAAAATAGCTGATGCGTCTATTGCCCCTTCTGCTCCACCAGCACCTACTAATGTATGTACTTCATCTATGAACAAGATTACCTCTGGTGCCTGTCTGATTTCATTCATTATTCTTTTAAGTCTTTCCTCAAACTCACCACGATATTTAGTTCCTGCTACAACAGATGCTAAATCTAAACATAACACCCGTTTATTAACTAATACCTCAGGTACTCTTCCTTCAACTATCATTTGTGCCAATCCTTCTACAATGGCTGTTTTGCCTACCCCTGGGTCTCCAATCAGGACAGGATTATTCTTCGTTCTTCGAGATAATATTTGAGTTACTCGCTCTATCTCATCCTTACGGCCAACTACCGGGTCTAACTTATCCTCTTTTGCTAATGCGGTTAAATCACGAGAGAAGGCATCTAATACCGGTGTATTAGTTCTCTTTTGTGTTGGTGTTCCAGGAGCTCCTGGAGGTAATATAGCTCCACCTAATAATTTAATAACTCTTTCTCTGACCTGCTCTAAATTTACTCCTGATGCAGTCAGTACCTTTGCTCCAACACTTTCCCCTTCTCGTATTAAACCTAATAATAGGTGTTCAGTACCAATATAATTATGGTGTAGAATTCTTGCTTCCTCTACTGCTAATTCTAATACCTTTTTAGAATGAGGAGTGAATGGAACATCACCAACAGTGAGCATATTTGCTCCTGAAGGAACCTGTTTTTCTACCTCTATGCGGATAGACTCAAGATTTACGCCCAGGCTATTTAAGACCTCTGCAGCTACCCCTTCCCCTTCTCTTATTAAAGCTAATAGTATATGTTCTGTGCCGAGGTAGTCATGGCCAAGTCGTTTAGCCTCTTCCTGAGCTAATTGTAATACTCTTCTTGCCCTTTCGGTAAATCGTTCAAACATTTTTTTCGTCACCTCTTGTTAATTTTTTTTGGATTATAAGAGCCCGTTTTACATCCCGCGCTGAAGTACTCAAAATCTCACCTGCTATCAATTGTATATGAGCTGGCTGAGAAATAACTAATAGTTCATTTATAACCTTTAATGATACCTCCTTTAATAAACCAATCCCTACACCTAATCGTACTAATGATAGTAATTCTAACGCCTCTTTTGATGTTATAATCCTGGCATGACTCAAAGTAGCATAGGCACGCATGACCTCGTCTTCTAATCGAATTCTATTTTCTTTCATTAACATTTCCCGTGCCTTTTCTTCATGCCCAATAATTTGGTTAGTAATCTTTTCAGTATTATCCGTGATTTCCTGCTCACTCCTACCGAGTGTAACTTGATTAGATATTTGGAAAAAATTGCCTAAAGCCTCTGTCCCTTCACCATAAAGTCCACGAATAGCCAATCCTACCTGTGATAGTGCATGAAGGATTTTTCGTATCTGTTTAGTAATGTTAAGTGCTGGTAAATGTATCATCACTGATGTACGCATACCTGTTCCTACATTAGTTGGGCAGGCGGTCAGATAACCCCAATTTGACAAATAGGCATATTTTAGGAACTTAGAGAATTCATCGTCTATCTTGTTGATAATCTCCCATGTAGTAGCAGGTTCTAATCCAGAAGAAAATGCCTGTATACGCAAATGATCTTCTTCATTTACCATAATATTTACCATCTCTTTATCACCAATAAATACTACTCCCTTTTTACTCTCTGCCAGCTCGTGACTAATTAGATGGCGTTCTACTAAAATGTGTTTAACTAAATCATTTACTTGATCTAAGTCTATCATTGCAACATTTGTAAGATAGGAATTATTTTTAACCGCCTCTTTTACCTCTAATATCACCTTATTAAGATCAGAATCTTTTGCACAGTTGGTAAATGGTATTCCTTCAATATTCCGAGCTAACCTCACTCTTGTACTGATAACAATATCAGAGTGAGCTCCTGTAGTATTTAACCATTCTGCTGATGTATTAACAAATCTTTTCAGTTCCATGAGTCTATTTTTCTCCTTTTAAAGTCCCTTTTCTAAATCTCGAATTTTATCACGCAACTTAGCTGCCTCTTCATACGCTTCTATTTTAATAGCTTCATTTAATGCCTGTCGTAGTACCTCTATTTCCTTTGTCTTACTTATCTCTTTTGATACTGGTATCTTAGATGGAGACTTACCAATATGTTTAATATTACCATGAATTTTACGCAAGATATTAGACAACGGCTCACTAAAAGATTGATAACATTGCCCACAACCCAATTTCCCTCTTTCGCGAAAATCTGAATAGGTTGAACCACACACAGGACATTTTTCCTCTACTATTTCCTTAGGTAAGGTTTCTGCACTTAACTCAGCTAATGCAGAGAGGAGATTAGTAATTGCTGTCGGGAATTGCTTTTTAATCTCTTGTTCATGAGCACATCTATCACACAAGTGCATCTCTCTATATTTATTATTAATCATTTCCTTATAAAATATTGTTGCCTCTTCTGTTTGACATATATCACATAGCATTTTATCATTTACCTCCTTTAACTATAAGAACGTTCTCGGATAAAATTGAGGGTTGATTTTATTAGCCCTTCCAAACAGACAATCTTCTTTTCACCCCCACCGAAGGAACAAGGTGCAAGGAACAGGGGCTTTCCCTACTCTTCACCTCTTCCCATTGATTTCACAAGTGCTGTTTCCAACCCCATTAGCATCCTTCTCTTTTCCATTCACCTTAATCCTTGAACCTCGATCCTTG
>JBFMDD010000038.1:0-11335 GCA_040754115.1 bacterium | reverse complement strand
AATGCTTGCGAAGAAAAAAATTTTTTATAGATAAAAGGTGATGGGTTATATGCTGAATTAGATGAGGAAAATCAATGAGTTAGAAGTGTGAATCTATGTGCGAAGAATTTTCATTCTTCAGACCTGTCTAAATCATGTCTCTATTTACACCATCATGGGTTATTCTACGATTTCTCCAACCTTTAATGTAATTATCTATCCTAATCCTTATTATGCAAATAAGGATAGAGTGATATACTTTCGTGGGCTAACTGAAAATGCAATAATTAAGATTTTTACTATAGTAGGTGAATTAGTTAAAACTATCCGTGAACCAGAAGATGACGGTGTAGCTGATGGAATAGCTGATTGGGATACAAGAAATGATGCTGGAGAAAAAGTAGCCAGTGGTATCTACATATATCTCATTACTAATTCTACTGGAGAGAAAGTTACAGGTAAAATTGGAGTAATCAAGTAATAATACAAAATTACCTTCCAGCAAGCTCTAAAATTACATAATAAAGTCCTTTAACAACCTCTGCTAAGTTTTGATAATTCAGTGTATGAGGTAAATCAGTAGGACTATGATAATTGGGATTGCGGTAAAATGCAGTATCGGTAATCATCACTGCTTTGTATCCATATTTCCAGAATGATGCATGGTCGGAAAAATCAATCCCTGGAACAATTGAAAAGGCAGATATTGATTCTACGGGAAAGTTAGAATGTTTCTTAAAAGCAGAAGTTACCTTATTCACCAATCCCTTAGAGGCAACATTGCCAACTACTGCGATAAAATTACCTGTATCTGGATAAAAGAAATTAAGTGGAAAAGGGTAGGATTGTGAATTTTTCTCCTGCCTGAAATAACCAATCATCTCTAAACATATCATTGCCTCAATCTTCTCTTTACGCCTGTGAGCTTCTTTCGCATATATCAAACTGCCCATCTGTCCAGTTTGAAAAAAGGGTGGTTCTTCATTCGTAAAGGCAATAAATTTGATTGTTTTAGCAGGTTTCTCTTTGAGATTTATAAGCCGAGCTAATTCTAATAATCCTGCTACTGCCGATGCATTGTCATCAGCCCCAGGAGTGCCCAATACAGAATCATAATGTGCACCAATAATTATAATCTTGTCAGGCTCTTTAGTCCCTTTTAAACTAACAATAATATTTTTATAAATTCTTCCTTCAATTTGATACTTTTGAAGTTCAGAAGTATAGCCATATCTGCTAAACTTACTCATAATGTAATCAGCTGCTTTTTCTAATTCCTCATACTTAACAAAATTGCGTTCCCCAATATCTAAAGCAAGCTTTTCTACATGGACTCTGAGATTCTTTTCTAACTCATTCATTAATGTAGTTTCTCCATAAACCAGACTGCAAAGTAGAACTAAAAACATGATATTTACCTAAGGATAATCGTGTAAAAGTGTAAAAAGGATAGGGAGATTAGGAAGAATAAAATAAGTTGATAAGAAAACAAGGGAGCAAGTAAAAACTTGCCGACTTATTCTCTTGTTTCCTTGTTTCCTTTTTCCATTATTCCCTTTCTTGTGCATCTGTTGAAGAATATGCAATTTTTATTGCTGAGTTACTTACATCTTTATATATCTTCTCCATTATCTTGTAGAAATCTTTTTCAGTTCCCATCCAGAACTGCGGGACACCAAGCCGATGTAGAATAGCTGCATTTAAAGGTGGGGGATTTAACTCGAAGTGATAATCTATCTCTTTATTTACTTTCCAAAATATAGCCGGCTCACAAGCTATAGGTTCTACAGCCTCTTTTTCTTCTTCAACAACTTCTTCAATTTCTCTCTGTACACTACCTCTTTCCTTATTTAATGCCTCTAACAATTCATCTTTTTTAAGACCTCTTAGATGAAATATCAAAAATGGGTCGCGGTCAAATGCCTCACCAACTATATAATACACTGCGGCAATATGCTTGCATGGATTTGCCCAGTCTGGGCAAGAGCAATCTGCAACAAAATCCTTTTCAGATGTGGGGAATAAAGAAACATTTGTTTCCTCAAACACCTTCTCAATATCATGAGGCATCTGGCCTGCTAACAGCTTTGCAGAAAACCGTGCTTGTTGTGCCATAGTTTTTATTACCTCTGCCCACTCCTTATCTGATAAAGTTTTTACCTGTATCTTTATTGAATATGGTTTTCTTTGTGTGCCCTGGACTTTTGATGTAATGAGCCCATAGTCTATCTTGTAATCTATCACCTGTCCTTTTCTGGCATAACTTCTACCTCGTCCAAGCCTATTTGACCAGCCAAAATTATCCAACACCTCTAAAAATCGTTTTGCCCACCATGTCTCACCTATCTCGCCTGACTTCTTTCGTGTTCGCAAACCATCCTTTACAGCCTTTGGTTTTGCTGGTGTATAACGAGGATAATAATCCCAATATCCCATCTTTTACCTCCTTAAAGCTTATCCCAAAAACCAGTGGATGCCTTAAACTTGTTGAGGGGAAAATGTCCCAAACAAGTTCGGGTTTTCCAACTTTTCGGATAGGCTTTTAATCTGTATAAGTAGTCATTTCCACAATGGTCGGCTCACTCATCCCTACTGAAAATATAGTTTTAGAATTAGCTAAACAACGACAGGTCGCAATCCCCTTTTCCTCTACTTTTCCATTTTCCCTTACTTACACCTGAACGCTTACTACTTCCTAAAGCACAATTCCCTTTTCATCTGGTCAATAAGTTCGGGGTTCGGGACACGGGATTCGGGGCTTGGGGAATTTTACCTCAGTTCCGAGCCCCGAGTCCCGAGCCCCGAGTCCCGAGTCCCGTTTTCTTTGTCACAATCTATCCTTTACTCCTCCTCCATCACCGCCTCTTTACGCAATGTAAAAAGCTGGCGTAATTGTTTAGTTGAAAGCTCTGTAATCCAATCCTCACCTGCACCTACTATTTTCTCTGCTAATCCCTTCTTCTTTTCTAACATCTCATCTATCCTTTCCTCCACCGTCCCTTGACAGATAAACTTATGGACAATTACATTCTTCTTCTGTCCGATACGAAATGCTCTATCTGTTGCCTGATTTTCTACTGCCGGATTCCACCATCTATCAAAGTGAAATACACGATTAGCTCTGGTAAGATTCAATCCCAATCCGCCTGCTTTAAGGGAAAGCACGAATAGTCGTGGGCCATTTTCTTGTTGGAATCTGGCAATCATCTCTTCCCGATTCTTCCTTGATACCCCACCATGAAGAAAAAGCACCTCACAAAGAAAAATATCCTCAAGATAATCCTTTAGCATCTTACCCATCTCGGCAAACTGGGTGAATATCAAGGCACTATCATTTTCCTCTAATACCTCCTCAAGCATCTCTTTGAGCCTTTCCAATTTCGCAGAGCGGGATTCGAGTTTACTCCTATCATGCAAGAATAGGGCAGGGTGGTTACATATCTGTTTTAGCTTCATAAGTAAAGCTAACACATGTCCCTTCCTATCTATTCCCTCTTTTTCCTCAATCTTTTTCAACATATCCTCCACGGTAGCTTGATAGAGAGTTGCTTGCTCTTTGGTAAGTGGGCAGAATGTATTTGCCTCTACCTTTTCTGGCAGGTCAGTAATTATCTTGGGGTCAGTTTTTAGGCGTCGCAGGATAAATGGTGAAATTATTCTTTTAAGTTTCTCTGCCTTTCCCTCATCATTATACCGTTCTATAGGAATAGCAAAATTCTGTCTGAATTCAGTAACTCTTCCTAAATATCCTGGATTTAAGAATTCCATAATCGACCAGAGTTCTGATAATCTATTTTCAATAGGTGTGCCTGTAAGTGCAACCTTTAGATCTGCCTTAATACTGCGAGCAGCCTGTGCCTGTTTGGTATATGGATTTTTGATGTTTTGTGCCTCATCAAGGACAATGTATCTAAAATTAAGATTAATACTTTCTTTATCTCGATGTATCAAAGAAAAGCTGGTGATAATCACATCTTTATTTTTTGCCTCTTTTTTAAACTCTTTGCCTTTGAGTCTTGTAGGTCCATGATGAAGTAATATTTTAAGGTTGGGAGAGAATTTGTTTAATTCCCTTTCCCAATTGCCCATTACTGATGTAGGGCAAACCAATAATGAAGGTCCTGTTAGCCCCTGTTTTTTCTGATGAAGTAATAATGCAATAAACTGAATAGTTTTGCCCAAACCCATATCATCCGCCAGACACACACCAAGCCCAAATCTGTTCATATAGTTCATCCATGATAAGCCTCTTATCTGATATGGACGAAGCGTGCCAATAAAATCTTTTGGTTGAGTAAGTTCTTTGATTTTGACATTACCTTTCAACCCTTCCAATAATTCCGAAAGCCAGCCTTCTGCCTCAAAACCAGCAAGTAACAACCCTTTTTCATCTCCACCTCCTAATGATAGCCGAATAAATTCAGTTAGTGGCATCTCTTTATTTGTCTTGAGATATTTTAAGACCTGTTCTGCTATATCAGGTTGAAATTCCACCCATTGCCCTCTTATATTGACTAATGGCATCTTGAGTTTGACTAACCTCTCAAACTCCTCCTTAGAGATAGTATTATCTCCAACAGCCATTTGCCAGTCGAATTTTATAAGTTGTGAAAGCCCAAATTTAGAGCTACTTGTAGATGGTGCTACCTTCATCATCACCCCAGTTTGAGTCCCTCTTTTACGCTGCATATCCCAGAAAGAGGGGACGAATATACCAAAGCCACACTCCTTAAATAGTAATGAAGCCTCCTGTAAAAATGAGTAAGCCTCAATGGTATTAATCTTTAGTGCGTATGGTTTAGGCTCATTTAATGCCCGTTCTATCTGGGGGAAAATGCGCATAGCAACTCCTAAATCTGTCAGTAGTCTATTATGGAAATCTCCTTTTAATCCCACCTTTTCTACCTTGTTCTTTCTCTCCCATGCATCCTTTACATCAATCAATAGGCTCGGGTCATCTTCTGCCTGGAGAAGAAATTTTAAATACCATGGTTCATTATTTCCTTTTGCAGGTTCAAGCCGAAAGCATGTCCTAAAACCTTTTGCCTGAGGCTTTATTTTAAGAGGAGATGACCAATCCTTAAACTGGGAGTAAATAGCATTTTGTCTTGCTACATCCAATAGGTAATCATCTTTTCTTTGTGCAACAGGATGTCCCTCTCCTACAAAAAATTCTCTTAAATCATAGGTTACAGAATTTCTAATTGTATGGTTAATCAGAAAGGTTAAAAAGCCTAAGATAAATTTTTCTTTTGATGGAATGCTTTTCTTAGTAACTGCACATCTGATAGCATCAGGCATAAAATCTTTAAGGTAAGAAAATAACCTCTTCTCCTCTTCATTTATAAATATAGCCTGCCATAGACAAACAAATTTTTTATCTTCTGTAAACTTAAGATAAGGGATGAACCTTTGTCTGGTAAGTAGCTCAATGCCAAATCTGACTATCTTACTTAAAAATAATATATCTTCACCCAACAATATCTTCTTTTCTTTGAATTCTGCCTCATCAAGCAGAATAAGGAATTGTAAAATCTCATCCTCATTTACTACAACACCTGGTACCTTCCATTCCTTAAGCTCTGGTTTATCGTCTATCTCCATCAAAGACGAATGGATAGGAAATGCTGGATAAGATGGGAGTAGTAAAACCTGTTGGTGAGAAGTGGCAGGAATTTTAAGGTGTTCAAGTAGCTCTTTTGAAGGCAGTGCATAAGGATGAATGTTAGTTTTCTTTGGTTTTGTAGGGAGGTGAGGTTTTAGCTCTTCTGCCCATAGGAAAAGTTTACCTTTTGCTACAATCTCATCCTCTAAAATCCATATCCCATGTAATTTCATAATCTTACCTCTTTTCCTCTTTGATCCCATCAAATGCATCTATTACTGTTTTCAATAATAAAAATAGGTATCCCTTATCCTCTTCATTTAACTCCACATCTTCATCATTTTCTTCGTAGAGTGCCTCAGTTACATATTGGAACAACTAAATTTGCCTGAATTCACCTGAGTGCTTCATCATCCTCTCTATAAATCTGTCATCAACTCCTTCCATTGATTCAAACATTTTCTCGTTAGATTCATAGGCTTTAATAATCTCTTCAGGTGAAATTTGTGGTAATTTCTTGCCAGAACCCTTTTCTATCATTCTAAAAAGCACATAGGTTATATATAGTCCTAATTCCTGTGCATCCTCGTCCAAATCCTGGCAAAATGTCATTATGAATTCCATTATATGAGGCTGTACCTTACTAAATCTTTTAGTCTCTTTTATCATTGTATCCATGCTATACTGAGAGACTTCTGTTCAGGTTTGATCAACTATCTTTTTGGAAATCAACTGCATTTTTTATCCCCTCTTTTTCTTTCCATGACGCAAAGGTGCTACGGATTTATCTTTTTTCACTCTCTGCGTCTTTTGTGAGAAATTAATATGATATTAGAATAACATAAATTTAAATTTGTGTCAATAAAATTTATTGACTAATTTTATTAAATAGGGTATAATGTTTGAAAGAGGAGGAAGTAATGAAGGTTTTAGTTATTGGTTCTGGTGGACGGGAACATACACTTTGTTGGATACTTAGGAAAAGCAAAAAAGTGGATAAGATATATTGTACTCCCGGAAATGCTGGTATATCTCAAATTGCAGAATGTGTAGATATTAAAATTGGTGCTCCTAATTACTTCTTTGAATTAGCTGATTTGGTAATGAAGGAGGAAATTGATTTAACGTTAGTCGGAGCAGAAGTCCCTTTGGTAGAAGGTATAACAGATTACTTTAAGAAATGGGGATTAAATATCTTTGGACCAACAGAAAAAGCAGCTTTGATTGAAGGAAGTAAGGTATTTGCTAAAGAATTTATGAAAAGGCATAATATCCCAACACCAGAATTTGAGATATTCAATGATTCTCATGAGGCACTAAAATATGTAAAATCAAAAAGAGCTCCAATTGTTATCAAAGCAGATGGTTTAGCAGCAGGTAAAGGAGTTTTTGTTTGTAGAAGTATAGACGAGGCAATAGAGGCTATTAAAAAAATTATGGAAGAGAAGGTATTTGGAATTTCAGGGAATAAAATTGTTGTTGACGAATTTCAAACTGGAGAGGAGGCTTCTATATTAGCATTCACAGATGGTAAAACGATTATTCCTATGGCATCATCCCAAGACCATAAAGCAATATTCGATGGCGATAAAGGACCTAATACTGGCGGTATGGGAGCATATTCCCCTGCACCGATTGTAACAAAAGAAATGATGAAGGAAATTCAAACAAAAATTTTAACTCCAACCATTCAAGGATTAACCAATGAAGGAAGAGAATATATTGGCGTGATTTATTCAGGTCTAATTATTACCGAAGATGGTCCAAAGGTATTAGAGTTTAATTGTAGATTTGGAGATCCAGAGACTCAAGTTGTATTACCAAGATTAAAGACAGATATGGTATCAATAATGGAGGCATGTATCGAAGGCAAATTGAAAGATTTTAGTTTAGAATGGGATAATCGAGCTACGCTATGTGTTGTATTAGCATCTTCTGGCTATCCAGATAGTTATAAAAAAGGATTGGAGATTTTTGGACTTGAAGAAGCACAACAATTAGAAGATACAATAATATTCCATGCAGGCACTACTAAAAAAGATGATAAGATACTTACTTCAGGGGGTAGGGTACTTGGAGTAATGGCTTATGGAGATGATATTAAACAGGCAAAAGAAAAGGCTTATTTAGCATGTAACAAGATTAATTTCGATGGGATTTATTATCGCAAGGATATTGGCTATCGGGCATTAGAGGTTTAGCTCAAGAGAAAGGGGAAAAGAGGAAAAAGAAGTGCAACTAATAACCCCAACTGTATTTATTCAAATAGTTATATTTATTGTTGGAGCTATCTTGGGAAGTTTCTTTAATGTTTGTATTTATCGCTTACCTATAAATGAATCAATTATAATCCCTTTGTCTCATTGCCCAAAGTGTAAAACGAGGATAAAGGTATGGGAAAATATCCCTATTGTAAGCTATATTATTTTAAGAGGTAAATGTCGTTATTGTAGTGTGAAAATCCCTCTAAGTTATCTAATTGTGGAAATTTTAACACCTACTTTATTTCTTTTATTGTGGCATACCTTTGGAATATCGATTGATTTTGCTATCTATCTTTTATTTATCTCTATTCTTATCATTATCACCTTTATAGACTTAGAGCATCAATTAATCCTCAATATACTTACTTATCCAATGATAGTTATAGGACTTTTAATAAGTTTCTTTAAAGAAACATTCATTAATGCACTAATATCAGGCGTAGTTGGGGGAGGTATTATTTTCTTGATTGTTGTTATCAGCCCTCTTATATTTAAAAAAGAAGGAATGGGGGCAGGGGATTTTAAATTAGCAGCAGTAATTGGCATATTTTTAGCTAATTGGAAATATACCTTAATAAGTTTATTTTTAGCCTCATTCTTAGGTTCTTTGGTTGGGATTGTATTAATTTTACTTGGCAAGAAAAAATTTGGAGAGTATATCCCATTTGGACCATATTTAGCTTGTGGAGCTGTAATTGCCACTTTTTGGAGTAAAAACATCATAAATTGGTACTTTAATCTGTTAAGTTAACTCATAATGACTACAGATGGGACAGTTCACTTTTGTTTGAAAGCTTGCGGATTGAAAAGGGAGTTGAAATTGAAAGGTAGAAATTAGAAATTGGGAATTAGAAAATTGGCATAGAATTAGAAGGTTTTTCTTTCCATTTTCGAATTTCGAATTTCCAATTTCATACAAATAGATATCCGAAAGAAATCAAAGGAAATTGTCTGAAAATGAACCGTCCCCTACAGATTATTTATTAGGTGGGCGATTTATTGATTGAAGTGATTGTTTAGCACTAACATTATTTGGGTCTAACTCAATAGCCTTGTTGAATTCTTCAATTGCCTCACTGAATTTACCTGTAATTTTGTATGCTATACCAAGATTATAATGTGCATTTGAAGATTCACTATCTAATTTAATTGCCTTTTTTAATTCAATAATTGCCTTATCATATTTCCCTATATTTCCATAGATTCCACCATAGGTAGAATAAGAATTAGCATAGTTATTAATTATTGCCTTTGTCCGCCAATCTTTGTATATGGATTTTTCTAACCCCCTAATTTTAAACTCTATCTTGTTTTTTTCAAGTTCGCTATATAGCCTTTTATTATCAACCTGTCCGTCCAATACCCGCCAGCACATCCCTTCTGGAACAAGTCCATATTTCTTATCTACCCATCTGTCAGAAAAGACATAGATTGGTCTTGATTTAATGTTATTATAGATAATATTATTTAATTTAATACGCGTGACTATTTCACCAGAGCGTGCTTGAGGTAAAGGCTTTGGATAATCAGGATGTAGATGTTTTATCTGCTTAGCATACCAGTCATATTGTATAAAAATGGTGCTAAGTAAGTCAATATCCTGCCTCTCTTTCTCACAATAGCAAAGATACCACAAGGTAAAACCAATATTATCATCTTCGGTAAAAAGTATGGCATTTGGCTTTAGATGCTTTAAAATATTAGTTTTGTAATCATAGGCAAAAAAATGCTGATTTTGATTATTATGAAATAAATGTAAATTATACGGAATAATAGGAAGAAGACATAAAAGTAATAAAAGGTATGGAGGTAAATATTTCTTTAAATACTTCATTATATTCACCAGCCCATATCCAAAAAAGACCCCAAATACAGCAAATGATGGAATGTAGTAATCTTCTATGTTAATAATGGTGTATCGAATGGAATGAAGTATATCAGTTAAAACTAATAGAGCAAGGAAGATAAAAGTCCTTCGCCTTTGCCTAAAAAAGAATACCAGCCCTACTATCCCAATCCAGACCAGATAAAGCGTAAATTGATGTGAAAAGAAGTAGGTAATGTGTGTAAATATTCTAATAATAAGCTCTTTAATCGAGTATGAAAAATAATATCCATATTGTCCACCACTGATATGCTGTAGGAATCTGTCTAATGTTTGAGGGTCACCCCAGTTATGTACAGGATTGGCAACAGCACGAATTGGGAGATAAAGCCATAATAATAGAGGTAAGAAGAAGAAAATAAACATCTTGAATAATTGGTAACTGGTAACTGGTAATTGGTAATTGACTTTTGTGCCTTTTGGCTGAATTTTCATCTGCCAGGTAATTGTACCAATAAGATAGATAGCTGGTGGAATTAAAAATATAGATTGCATGTGATGGGTAAAGGATAAGCCAAGAGTGAAAGCGAAGAGGTATAGATAGCTCTGAGCTTTGAGCCTTGAGCTTTGAGCTTTTACCTCCATGCTCCATGCTCTATGCTCCGTGCTCATTGCTTCTTGCCATTTTAGTAGGATAAAAATTATTAGCGTAGCAAACAAGGCATTGAGAGTGTATTTTTCTGCAATTACTGCCTGTTCCCAGAAAGTAGTAGCAAAGGATAGCATTAGAGCAGATACTGCTGCTGGGATGTGGGAGGCAGGATGTAGGAGGTGGTATTTAACCACCTCCTGCCTCCTACCTCCTACTACCTTCAATACTATAAAGTATACCATCATACAGGCTAAAGAGGCACATAAGGCAGATAACATATTCATTCGATATGCAATATTACCTATTGGTAAGATAGTCACCCAGAGTTTACCTAATATACAATAAAGAGGATACCCAGTAGGATGAGGAATACCCAAAACATACGCTGCCGTTACCATATCCCCGGCATCATGTAAACCAATAGATGGTGTTAATGTGTGGAGATAAACTCCAAAGGCAATCAAAAAGACTAAAATCCCACCTGCATAATCTATAAAACTAAATGGCTTTGGAGTAATTGTTTCATCTTTTGCAACAAGGAAACTTATGATTTTATAAAAAGACCTTTGTCGTGCCTTGTTTTGCTTTTTTGTTAATTGTTTCTTTTTCTTACCCATTTTGTAAGCGTTCAGCCATTCAGGTATCAACAATCAGTTAACATCAGGGAGATGAGGAGTGACACCACTTGTGGTGTCATTGACAGCACAAGTGGTATCACTCCAATATCAATTGGTGTCTATGTGTTTGGTAGTCTAAGTAACCCAGACACTTAGACACCCAGACTACCTGAACGGTTACCCCATTTTGCATTAAGTATATCATACTTTTACTTACTTTGCAATTAAAATAAATGGGACTCAAAAAACAAGTGCAATTTCTCACACGAGAGCGTTGCAAATGACTTTTAGTTATGGTGCGGGTTTGGAAGAATTTTGGGTGATAAAAGATGCCAAAGCGATAAAAAAGAGATAATTTGCTTAGTTGACATCAAAAAGAGGAGGTGTTATATA
>JBFMDD010000037.1:0-7668 GCA_040754115.1 bacterium | reverse complement strand
CATTTTTTGTCAAATTCTAACATTAAAATTGATAATTGTTATCCGGAACACTGCCATTAACTGAGTTATTTAGGGACGGTTTATTTTCATCGTTTTCCCTGTGATTTCTTTTGGAAATTAGAAATTGGAAATTAGAAATTAGGTCTTCACTTCTTTCTCTAATTTCTAATTTCATATCCATTTTTTAACCGTAAGCTTTCACGCTAAAGTGAGCCGTTTCTAAAATCGCAATTTGTAACGGTGTTGAGTATAATTGTTAATTATTATTTACCATTGTTAGTAACGGTTAATTGTGGGATAGGAATGTATCGATATTCTAATCGGACTTTTGTAGAATCTTCTTGCAGTTTTTCAAACAGGTTTTTAATTTCCATAAAGTCTAATAATCGTTTGAAAGCCCTTTCTTCTTCAACGATTACAGGTTCACCTTCAATATTAGCCAATTTAGCGGTTAATTTTATTGCCTCTTCATAAGTACCCAATTCATCTATTAATCCTGCCTCTTTTGCTTGCTCTCCGGTAAATATCCTTCCATCCGCAATCTTAATTAATTTTTCTTTTTCAATCTTGGTTCTATTTTTAGCCACTACATTAAAAAATTGATGATAGGCATTATCAATTACTCCTTGAAGTAGACTTTTTTCTTCTTCACTCATACCTCTAAAAGCAGAGCCAATATCTTTATGCGTACCACTTTTAATGATATTAAATTTAACACCTACCTTTTCAAGGAATCCTTCTATATTAGGCAAACTCATTAGTACACCGATACTTCCGGTTAAAGAGCCATGATTAGCCACGATTTTATCTGCCGCACAAGCAATATAATATGCTCCTGATGTAGCTATATCTCCAATAGAAACTACTACTTTCTTCTTTGCCTTTTTAAGGTTTTGTACTTGTTGATATATTTCTTGAACCGCAGCTACTGTTCCACCTGGGCTATTCATTTTTAATATTACTGCACAGATACTATCATCTTTTTGAAATTTTTTAAGTTGCCTGATAATATCTTCAGTTCCATGTAACCGTTTATAAAAACCAGAGGCATCTTCAGGAAAACTAATCATTCCATAAATATGCACTACCCCTATCTTCTTTTTTTCTGGCAATAATGTCTTTGGGAATAGTGCCTCTTCTGCAATCTCGTCTTTTCGCAGGAGAATTGAATAGATACCTACACCAATTGATATAATACACAAAAGTAGAATAATAGTTATAATCAGCTTTTCTTTTTTCATTTTTTTATCTTCCTACTAACTTTCTAAAAGTTTCAGAATCATGTGCACAAGCAAATGCCTCTTCAAATGTTATCAATCCCTTTTGATATAGCACCTTCAGTGATTGCTCTACTGTTTGCATACCAAATTGAGCTCCTGTATGGATAAGTGTAGTCATTTGATGCGTTTTTCCTTCACGGGTTAAGTTTCTAATAGCAGGTGTGCCAATAAGCGTTTCAACTGCTACAATTCTACCCTTTCCATCAGCTCTTGGAATTAGTACTTGTGAGATAACCCCTTCTAAAACAAGTGATAATTGCATTCGGACTTGAGGTTGCTGTTCCGATGGAAAAGAATCAATAATGCGGTCAATGGCTAATACCGCACCACTGGTATGCATAGTAGCTAATACTAAATGTCCTGTTTCAGCCGCTAAAAGTGTTAAACTCATTGTGTCTAAATCACGCATTTCACCTACCATGATTACATCAGGATCCTGCCGTAATACCTTTCTTAAGGCAATACTGAATGATTTTGTGTCTACTCCTAATTCCCGTTGATTAATAATTGCCATGTTATCCTTGAAAACATACTCAATTGGGTCTTCAATCGTTACTATATGCTTGTGTTGAGTTAAATTAATATTGTGAATTATGGCGGCTAAGGTAGTAGATTTACCGCTCCCAGTAGGACCTGTAACAATAACTAATCCACTTCGTAAATTAGATAATGTCCCTAATACCTGAGCAGGTAGCGCTAACTCCTCAAAATTCCTTATTTTAAGAGGGATATGCCGAAATACAGCTCCATAAGTCCGTTGTTGCTGAAAGATATTGATTCGAAATCGACCTATTCCTTCCACCGAATATGCTGTATCTAACTCCACCTCTTCTTCAAATCTTTTCTTCTGCTCATCAGTAGTAATAAAATTAATCAATGCTTTTGTATCATCAGGAGTAAGAACAGAATATCCTTCTATCGGCGATAGCCTTCCATTAATTCGTAATGTAGGTGGGGAACCAACCTTTATATGTAAGTCAGAAGCCTCTTTTTCTACCATTATTTTAAGTAATTCATTAATATCCATTGCTTTTTCCCTCCTCTTTGGTAATTTAGTAATTGGTAACCAATTGGTAATTAATATAGCATAGAATTAAATTTAAGTCAACAAATTTCTTCCTTGATTTTTTACATTTTCCTATCTCACATGGGACATAAGAAAAAATCATTGACAATTAACCCTTATCTATGGTATTATAAAATATACTCAACACCGTTACAAATTGCGATTTTAGAAACGGCTCACTTTAGCGTGAAAGCTTGCGGTTAAAAATATGGATATGAAATTAGAAATTAGAAATTAGGGAAAGAAGTGAAGACTTAATTTCTAATTTCCAATTTCTAATTTCCAAAAGAAATCACAAGGAAAACGATGAAAATAAACCGTCCCTAAATAGCTCAGTTAATGGTGGTGTCCAGTATAAATGTGTAGAATATTTCTTATTCTTTTATTTCTAATAAGTGTTTTTATTATTCCAGAAGCATTCGCAAAAGATATTACTATTTGTGCAGATAATGTGATCTGGAATCGTAAGGAAGAAATTACTATTCTTACTGGAAATGTACTTATTACCAAAGGAAGTATGTCTATTTCTTCAACAAGAATGAAGGTAATCGGTAAATTAGAGGCATTAAATGAAGTTATAGGAGAAGAGGAGGTAAAAATTATCGATAGAGAGAAAAATATCCTCATTAGCGGCGGATATGTGAAATATTGTAAACCAACTGAATATATCCTTATAACTCACAGACCTAAATTAGAATTAAAAAAAGAAGATGTAGTCATCACATCGATGAAAATGGAAGGATTTTATAAAGAGGGTAAATTTATCGCTACAAATTCGGTTAAGATTACCCACAAGGATACCATTGTAACTGCATCAAGAGCTGTTTATTCTGAAGATAAGAAAAGATTAGAGTTAACAGGTAATCCTCAAGTAATAGAGGGTGAAAATAAACTTACAGGCAGAAAAATGGTCTATTATCTTGAAGAAGATAGATTTGAAGTGATTGAAGGAGTTAAGGCGATATTGATGAGGGAATAAAAATGTCAATTTTAAAAACCAATGATTTGGTCAAAGACTATGGCTCAAAACGAGTCGTTAATAAGGTAAATATTGAGGTTAAACAAGGAGAGATTGTAGGTTTATTAGGACCTAATGGGGCAGGTAAGACCACTACATTTTATATGGTAGTTGGATTAATCTCACCTAAATCTGGCAGTGTGTGGCTTGATGAGGAAGAAATTACTAATTTACCTATGTACCAGAGGGCAAGAAAAGGCGTAGGCTACTTAGCACAAGAACCTTCTGTGTTTAGAGGATTAACAGTAGAAGAGAATATCTTAGCTATCTTAGAAACAATCAAAATGACTCATCTTCAAAGAAAGGCAAGATTAAAAGAGCTATTAGAAGAATTAGGTATTGAACATTTAGCTAAACAAAAGGCGGTTACACTCTCTGGCGGTGAACGAAGAAGATGTGAAATTGCACGCGCATTAGTTACTTCACCTGATTTTATGCTTTTAGATGAACCGTTTGTTGGGATTGACCCAATTGCGGTAGATGATATTCAAGGTATCGTCTGCCAGCTTAAGAAAAAGGGATTAGGGGTGTTGATTACAGACCATAATGTCCGCGAAACATTAGAGATAACGGATAGAGCATATATCATGTATGAAGGGAAAATACTTATTTCTGGCACCTCTGAAGACCTGGTTAATGACCCAAAGGCAAAAGAAATATACCTAGGTGAGAAATTTACAATGGGGTAAACTATGGATACTAAATTCCTATTAAATGAATTGAATATGCCTGTCAAATACATTAAAGGGGTTGGTGAAAAGCGGGCGAAAATTCTTTCAGCACTCGGAATTAGCCAGGTAAAAGACATATTAGAATACTATCCAAGAATATACCAAGATAGAAGACATATCAAACCTATATTTAACCTTTCAGATGGCGATAAGGAAACACTTCAAGGAACAATCATTGGCCATAAAAAATCAAGAATGCCTAAAAGAGGAATAGACCTACTGAAAGTGGTTATTTCAGATGGCACTGGCTATGCCTCTTTACTTTTCTTTAACCAGCCTAAAATGGAGAGATTCCTGACCAAAGGCCTAAAATTGGTTATCAGTGGTAGAATTCGTAGATTTCGTGGAGAAATACAGATTACTGATTTTGAGTATGAAGTTTTAAGCAATGAAGAAAATGAATTGATTCATCATAATCGTATCGTTCCTATATATCCTTTAACACAAGAGGTCTCTCCATCCATAGCTCAAAGATTGCTTCGTACCTCAATTAAAAAGGCATTGGATACTCATGCAGATAAAATAATCGATATTTTACCAGTAAATATTCTTTTTAAATATAAATTGCCAGATATTAAATTTGCAATTAATAATATTCATTTTCCACAAAGCTGGACTGCATATAAAAGTGCCAAAAATCGGCTTGTATTTGAGGAGTTTTTTCTATTACAATTGGCGTTAGGGATGATTAAAAAGAAGATGGAGGAGGAAGAAAAATGTATCAAATTTCATACGGATTTTAAACTACTTGCCTCTTTCGTAAAATCACTCCCATTTACCCTGACTAATGCTCAAAAACGGGTTATCAAAGAGATAATTTCTGATATGGAAAGTGAAAAACCTATGAATCGGTTTATTCATGGAGATGTCGGTTCTGGAAAGACAGTTGTTGCTACCTGTGCAGCGTTAGTTGCATATGAAAATGGCTACCAGACTGCTATTATGGCGCCAACAGAAATACTCGCAGAACAACATTACCTAAATATACATAGATTATTGTTAAATTTTGGGATAAAGGTAGCTTTATTGACCAGCAGTATGAAGAAATCTGAAAGAGAGGATAGTTTATCTCAAATAAAAGACGGGGAGATAAAAATAGCCATTGGGACACATGCCTTAATTCAAGAAGGGGTAGAGTTTAAAAAATTAGGGTTATGTGTAGTAGATGAACAACATCGGTTTGGTGTGATGCAGAGAGCAGAGTTGAAAAAGAAGGCAAAAGAAGCTTGCAACGGAATATGTCCAGATGTTTTAGTCATGACCGCTACCCCTATTCCAAGAACTTTAGCACTTACTCTGTATGGAGATTTAGATGTATCCGTAATAGATGAGTTACCTCCTAATCGCCAAAAAGTAATTACTAAATGCAGGTCTGAAAAAGACCTACCTAAAATATATGCATTCATTAAAGATGAGATTAAAAAAGGCAGACAGGTATATTTAGTCTATCCATTAATTGAAGAATCAGAAGAATTAGAATTAAAAGCAGCTACTAAGATGTTTGATGAGTTACAAAAAAATACCTTTCCAGAATTTAAATTAGGGCTCTTACATGGACAACTTAAACCAGATGAAAAAGATAGGGTGATGAAAAGCTTTTATGATAAAGAACTGAATATTTTGGTCTCAACTACAGTCATTGAGGTTGGTATTGATATTCCCAATGCTACTATAATGTTAATCGAGCATGCAGAACGGTTTGGGCTGGCACAATTACATCAACTGCGTGGCAGAGTTGGACGCGGAACACATAAATCATATTGTATTTTGGTAACGAAGAATACTATTGCTGAGCTGGTTAATTCAGAATTGCCAATAAATCTACAAGAAGACCCTAATTCTACTATTCTAAAGGGTGCAAAACGCCTTGCAACTATATGTCAAACATCTGATGGATTTAAAATAGCAGAAGTAGATTTAGAGATTCGGGGCTCAGGTGAATTCTTCGGCATCCGCCAGCACGGTATGCTTAAATTAAAATTAGCCAACATAATCTATGATGTAAAATGGCTGGAATTAGCACGCAAAGAGGCTTTTAGCATCCTGGACAAAAACCATTTCTTGAAAGACACTAAAAACCAATTTATCTACAAAACCTTTTCTTACCAATTTAAAGATAAACTTGAGCTGGCTGAGATTGGGTAAAGTTGTAACCTTTGTAAACGTTCAGGTGTAAGTAAGGGAAAATATTAGAGAATTTCATTTCAAATTTTAATTTTCAGTAATCAGTATGTTCAGTGAACAGTGATCAGTATGTTCACTGCTTACTGCTGACTGTTCACTGCTCACTGAGTATACTGAACATACTTTTCTCTCAAAATGTGGAGTGCGAAAGCTTGCTTTCGCTTTGGACGACGAGAGCTTACTTGCAATTTGCTCAAAGCGGTAGCAAGCTACCGCACTCCAAAAAGAGGAACTTACTTTTCCAAAGACTATAATGTGGGAATGACCAGAATAACTATCAAATTCCTATACATTAAAAATAAATTCCCCCTTTTTCCATTATTTCCCATTTTCCCTTCATTACCCACTGAACGGTTACGATTGATGAAGTAAAGATAAGAATCTTTTGGTTATGACACCAGGTTGACCATTCCCCACTATTCGTTTATCTATCATTGTAACAGGAACAATTCCAGCAGAGGTAAATGTTAAAAATGCCTCTTCACACGAATAAAGGTCAAATCTACTAATAATCTCTTCTTTTACTTTAATTTGCTCAATTTCTGCCAGCTCTATTACAAATCCTCTTGTTATCCCCTTTAATAAACCTAAATAAGCAGGAGGAGTAATTAATACGCCTTTTTTGCAAATAAATATATTACTTATTGTGCCTTCAGTAACATAGCCATTTTCATTTAGCATTATCGCCTCAAAGTAGGAAGATGATTCTATCTTTGCTAATATGTTCGCTCCAAAGTTAGATGATTTTATAAGTGGATTAATTGATTCTACAAGTGGTCTTCTCGTAGGAACGGTGATTATTGAAACTCCATGACTATATATTTCTTTTGGATATTGAGGTAGAGGAGTAGCAATTATCTGAATGCTAATTGATTGAGATTGAATATGGGATTTAAAGATACCAACCCTGACATAGGCTTGTGTTAGATTACTTTTCTCAATAGTTTCATAAATAGCCTGTGATAATTCCGCCCGATCTAAAGGAATGGTTAGCTCTATTAGTTTAGCTCCATCATATAATCTATCTAAATGCTCTTTTAATTTGAATATTTTACCATTAGTAAAGATTAAACTCTCAAATAAGCCACATTGTTCTACTATATTTGCAGCATTTGCCTCTGAAATAAACTTACCATCTACATAAACTATACTGGACACTGCTATTAACTGATCTATTGAGGGACGGTTCATTTTCATCGTTTTTCCCTGTGATTTCTTTTGGATTTTAGGAATTGTTCATGGAACGCTGAAATTAGAAATTGGAAATTGGAAATTGGAAATTAAACTTTCACTGCTCTCCCCAATTTCTAATTTCAACTCCATTTTTTAACCGCAAGCTTTCACGCTAAAGTGAACCGTTTCTAAAATCGCAATTTGTAACGGTGTTGA
>JBFMDD010000036.1:9672-22088 GCA_040754115.1 bacterium | reverse complement strand
TCCTCTGACATTCCCGGTCTGTCCGGGTTAAGCAACTATACTGGACATCGCCATTAACTGAGCTATTTAGGGACGGTTCATTTTCATCGTTTTTCCTGTGATTTCTTTTGGAAATTAGAAATTAGAAATTAGGTTTTCACCTCTTTCCCCAATTTCTAATTTCATATCCATTTTTTAACCGCAAGCTTTCACGCTAAAGTGAACCGTCTCTAAAATCGCAATTTGTAACGGTGTTGAGTATAATTACACAATTACATTCTATGCCGAAGTGGTGGAATTTGGCAGACACGCTAGGTTCAGGGTCTAGTGAGGGTAACCTCGTGGGGGTTCAAATCCCCCCTTCGGCACCAATTACATCACTACCTTTATTTATCCCATCAAAATTCTTCCCAACTAAATTCTTAAAAAGGAACTAAAAAATAATGCTTGAGATTTTTTTATTAAAATGGTATAATTAAATAAATGAGAAAAAAAATTGTTATCTTACCAGTATTTAATGAAGAATCAACTATTGTGGATGTATTAGAGCGTCTCAAATCACAAGTAGATATTTTTATTATAGTTGATGATGGTTCTACTGATACATCGAAACAAAAGATTACTAATTGGAATAAAAAAATAGGTGAGGCTAAAAACTATATCTATTTTTTCTCATTAAAACAAAATAGTGGAAAAGGAAGTGTATTCTGGAATAGCTTTTGTTTTGTTAAATACCTCTTAAATTCAAATAAAATCTCACCGGATGATTTAGTTATCACTATTGATGCTGATGGTCAACACAAACCAGAAAATATTACTCCTATAATAGAGTATTTAGAAAAGAAAAACCTTGAGCTTGTTATCACTAAACGGGATTTCTCTACATATCCATTTTATAAAAAATTTGGTAATAAATTCCTTTCTATTTGGGCATCTATCATTGGTGGATTTAAGTTTAATGATATTGAATCAGGATTTAGGGTTTTTCAGGTAAAAGTAGTAGATGAATTATTACCGTATTATACAGGGTATCGCTACAGTTGTGAACAGGAGATGGGTATTATTGCAGCACAACTTAAGATTAAGATGGATAATGATTATTCTGTAGAGGTTGATACTTATGTGCCAGGGGCAAGATTTAAAGATGCTTTTTGGATTGTTTTGATGGGAATTATTGCATTTTTAAGAGTGAAATTTAAGTTACAGAATAAAAAGTTTAACTGGGAGATGGAAAGGGTTGAATAATCAAAAATACCGCTCTTGTAATCTATGTGAAGGAAAGGATATAAGGTTTTTATTTGAAAAAGATGATGAGGCAATAGTCCAATGTAAAAATTGTAACCTGGTATATACCAATACTGTCTTAGATGATGAAAAATTTTACTCAAAATCTTTCTTTATAGGCAAAGATGAAGTAACAGCTTCATATACTGACTATTCTCAGGATAAAGAAATCTTAAAACCTGAACTGAGAAAAAGATTAATACAGATTAAAAAATACAAAACACAAGGTAGACTTTTAGATGTAGGGTGTGCATTGGGTTTTTTTTTAGATGAGGCAAGAGGTGATTTTGATACTTATGGGGTTGAAATCTCTAATTTTGCTGCTACATATGCCCGCGAAAAATTAGGCTTGCAAGTAACCAATGGAAGATTTTTGGATGTTGAGTTTGAAAATGAATTTTTTGATTGTATCACTTTATGGGATGTAATAGAGCATCTGCCAGACCCAACTTTAAATCTTAAAAAGGCTTATAAATTACTTAAATCTGATGGACTACTTGTCTTATCAACTGGAGATATTAACAGTTTCGTATCAAAACTAATGGGAAAATATTGGCACTTGATATTGCCACCTCAACATATTTATTATTTTTCCCAAGATACAATAAAAAAATTACTTGAAAAAGCAGGATTTAAAGTTATAGACATAAAATATTGTGGTAAAGCAATGACACTGACTCATTTCTTTCGTAGAGTAAATTTTTTACTCAAAAACAGATTTTCTTCTTATCTGTTTAGATTAATTGAGTTAAGTCCAGTGGGTAGAATGAGGATAGAATTAAATTTTTATGATATAATGACTGTATTGGCTAAGAAAGATACATTGTAGGAATATATCTTACCACACCTTTGGTTTAAATCCATTAGGATTCATATTCACCATTATACCCTTTGAAGTACTAAATAAATAAAGTCCATGTTTTATAGCGACTTCCTTTGCACCCTTAGCAAAACGCACACCCGCTACTCCTCCTATTAAATCTATATTTTCATATTCAATGAAAAATTTTTTAAATCTCTTAAGTTGATTATCTACAAATTTTTGTATCTTTTGCTGATTTAAACTACTTTTAACCTCTACTACAATTACAGTAGGTTTTTTGTTAAATGTAGTCATTATAAGTAAGTCTACTTCAAGTTCTCTTCCATTCAATCTTCTTGCTGGAGGGGAATCTATACTTAAGACTTTAAATCCTAACTTCTTAAACTCTCCCTTGATAGATGGCTCAGTTAGTCCGACTACAAACTTACCCCAGCCATCAGTTAAATCTCCTACCTTCTTATTTACTTTCTCTATTTCTTTGCTCATCTTTGCTATTTCTTTCTCGGTTTTTCTCCTTTCTTCTTCGGTTCTTTTTCTTTCTTCTTCTATTTCCTTTTGAATTTTAGCAATTTCTTCTAAGTTTACCTTTATTCTTCGCAGAATTGGATCTCGAGCATCAATTATAGCCTCTATATTTTCTATATCTAGATATTTTTTATTTTTCATTATAATTAAATTTTATCACAAAAATCCTTTTATGTCAAGAAAATAATTGACTTTTATAAAAATTTGTGATAGATTAAAAGTAGAAAAATGAAGGTGTTACTGATAAATCCTACACAAAAGAATATGATTACCACTTGCCTGCCAAGCTATGTAGAGGAGGAAGCAGGATTCTATCCCCCTCTGGGATTGGCTTTGATTGCTGGTTATCTGGGGGAATATACCAATTTTAAGGTAGAGATTATTGATGCATTGGCACAAAAGCTAAGTTTGCCACAATTAGAAACTCAAATTCAACAGACCTCCCCAGATGTAGTTGGCATTACAACTACTACATTTACATTGATTGATGTACTTAACATAGCAAATATAGTCAAGAAAATCAATAGAAATATTTATGTAGTACTGGGCGGACCTCATGTAGGGATTTATCCACAAGAGACTTTAGCTCATAACCCAGTAGATTCTATCATAATCGGGGAAGGGGAGATTACATTTTGTGAGTTGGTTAAGCATTTATCTGATGGTAAGTCATTGGATGGTCTTAAAGGGGTAGGTTTTAAAAGGAATGGGCAAACATTTATCAATCAACATCGAGAATATATTCAAGACCTCAATACTCTACCATTTCCTGCAAGACATCTATTACCTTTAAATAAATACTATTCTATTCATGGACAAAAAGAACAAATGACTACTATGTTTGCTTCAAGAGGTTGTCCTTATAATTGTCTGTTTTGTTACCATGCCTTTGGTAAGAAATTCAGGTTTCGTAGCCCAAAGAATGTAGTTGATGAAATACAAGAAATTATGAATCTGGGCATCAAAGAAATATTTTTCTTTGATGATTTATTTACTGTCAAAAAAGATATTGTGATGGGTATATGTGATGAGATAATTAAAAGAAAATTAGAAGTTATCTGGGAAATCCGTGCAAGAATAAATACCATAGATAAAGAAATGCTGCAAAAATTAAAAGAAGCAGGTTGTACAAGAATTTCATACGGAGTTGAAGCAGGTACTGATAGAATTCTGAAAGTCTTACGCAAGGGGATAACTATTGACCAGGTAATTGAGGCATTTAAACTAACTAAGGCATTCGGATTTATTACCTATGCTGATTTTATGATTGGTTCACCAGGTGAGACGAAAGATGAGATTTTAAAGACAATCCAATTTGCACAAAAAATCAACCCAGATTTTGTGCAATTTTCAATTACTACTCCATATCCAAATACAGATTTATATCAATTAGGTTTGGATAAGAAGATATTTGAAGAGGATTACTGGTTAAAATTTGCTAAAAATCCAACCAGAGATTTTATCCCACGAATCTGGAATGAAAATCTTAGCTATGATGAATTAGTAGATTTATTAAATTATGCCTATAAAAGTTTTTATCTCAGACCAAAATTTATCATCAAGCGAGTATTAGCCATTAAATCTATAAGAGATTTCTTACACTATGCCAAAGCCGCAGTTAGAGTGATAAAAAGTAGATAAAATATTTGACAATATCAAAATTCTGTGGTATAATAGAGTAAGAAATGAAAAGTGGGGATTTATTATATGAAAGGTAGTATTGCTGTTAAAGAGGAATATTTAGATATTATGAAGATATTTGGTGATATTCAAGACCAGGCTAATTTTGCCTTTAGACATTTTATAATTGATAGGATTTGCGAAAAGATTGATACTTGTCAAAAATCAATTCAGGAATATGAAAGTAAATATCAAATGAAATATAGTGAGTTTCAAGAAAAGGTTAGTATGAATGAAGAATTTGTAAAGAAGTTGAATAGAACTCATCCTACATGGGAAAATGACTTAATAATCTGGGAGGCTCATAATACAGAATTAGAGAGATGGAAAAACTATCTAAACAGTATCTTGACCACCTGAAAGAGCTAATTAAACAAGCATTTACATTAGTTGAGATAGTCAAAGAAGTCGATTATCCAGATATAAAAGCTATTGAAATATAAGGATTATAAAATTAAGATTGCTGAATCGATAGGTAAGGAAGGGAGAAAATATTCTTACTATGTATTGAAGGGCAATAAGATATTAGGTGGATTTGATAATGTCTAGGATGTAAATGCTCTTAAATTAAAATATGGGAATAAGGAATATAGAAAATATCGATATGAGAAAATCCCTCATTTTCATTCAGAAGATAAGCAGGCGGTATCTCTTACAGATGAAATAATGTGTGAGGAATTTATCAAATGGGTGAAGGGAAAATATTAGTAAAAAAAGGAGTGGATGAGATGTATAAAAAGCAAATTATTTTTATGGTAATATTTTTGAGTCTACTTTCAAGCTGGGTTTTAGCAGCGAAAAATTTAGGAGTAACTATTACTAAGGTGAGTGGTGATTGTGAGGTGATGAGGGCAGGGGAGCTCGGTTGGATTAAGGCGAATGTTGATATGCGACTTTATCTCAATGATAGAATACGCACAAAATTCATCTCAACGGCTACTCTTAAATTTGATGATGGAACCATCATTGACTTGGAGGAAAATACAGTGGTTGATATTAAAGAGTTATTTGAAAGTAGATGGACTAATAGAACTAAGTCTGAGATGAAAATCTGGATAGGTGAAATATCAGGGACTATCGAGAAGTTAAAAACAGGTGATTCAGAGTTTAATATCCATACACCAGTAGCTATAATTGGCATTCGGGGAACTAAAGTTAAGGTAAAGGTAGGTAGTAAAGGAGAGACGACCTGCTATGTGCATGAGGGAAAGGCACAAATGCGTGGGATTAAAGAGCCTGAAGATAAATGGACAACTATAAAAGAAAACGAATATGCAACTTGTATGACCGGGGATAAAATCTCCACCCCTGAACAATTCAAGCCTATACCTCCTAAAAAAGAAATACCACCTGAAGTTAAACCTGTGCCTCCTGAAGAAGAGATTATACCTAAGGAAGAAAAAATACCTAAACCTCCAATTAAACCTTTGCCAGCACCAGAGATTTATGCTCAATTCCCAGAGCAAAATAAACCGTTTATCAATGAAATTCCACATATTACTGTATTTATCTCGCATCCGACTATAAAAGAGCTAAGTCAGGTTCCAGATTGCTTTTTGCAAATTGATGATAATAGACCAATAAAATTGCCCAGTGGTGTAACTAAATATCGCTTTAGCCTATATCTAAAACCAGGACCAAATAAAGTAGTTATCAAGGCATGGTATGAAAAAGGACAGGTAGCCGTAACTGCCATTCATTTTTCATTTGACCCTTACCCTCCTATTATACGAACTAAGAGGTATATAGCATGTCCACCAAGAGGGTTAATTAAAGAAATTAGGGAAATGACATTCCATAGTCCAACACTAAAGGAAGTTCCAGTAGAAATATCTGTAATAGTCGCTGATTTAGATAGTGGAATTAGAGAGGTAATTGTAAATGGTAGAAAAATGGAGATGGAAAGGGAAGAATATTACAAGATACTACTACCTTTATTAGTAGTAGTAGAAAAAATGATTCCTCAAATTCAAAAGAAGGAATATGAGGTAAACATAAATAAAGTAGAAGAGGTGAAGTTAAAAGTAACAGATAAAGCAGATAATGTAATTACAGAGATACTGGAGCCTATAAAAATAGCACGGGAAATTAAATGCAAATTAGAAAAAGAGTTAAATGCAAATCAAGTCAAGCCTGGAAAAAGGCGAAGAAGATAAAAAAAGAAAAAGCTACCTGTTCTACTGGAGGAATTTAAATAAGGAGAATTATTCATGGCAAAATTAGATGATTTTGATAAGAGGATAGCTCTTTTACTTAAAAGTCAGGAGAGAAATGAGCGAGAAACGCCTGCTCTGAAGCAAAGGTTAGATAAAGTTAGGGAAATATATAGAGAATATAGGTAAATATGTAGGAGAAATAACTGATGGTTGGGGAAAGTTTGTATTAGGTTTAACCGAGCCTTCTATTACTACCTCCTTTAAAAATTTAGGATTTAATCTATGGAGTGTTGGCTCTCCTCCTAAAAGAAGAATTAATGGGAAGGAATATGAAATTGATTTACTATGTGTCGGTGTATTAAATGGAAAAAATGTAGTGATTGTAATGGAGGTAAAGAGTACTATTAATCAGAGTAAGGTAGATAAATTTATCAAAAAACTTCAAAACTTTAAGGCATTCTTTGTAGAATATAAAAATATGGATATAATAGGTGGTGTCGCAGGTGTTCGAATGGATGATAATACAAAGGCATATATAGAAAAAAAAGGACTTTATTCATTTGCAGTAGCAGATGGAATGATGAGAAATATAAATTCAATTGATTTCCATGCCAAAAAATGGTAGAAGAGAGGTGTAGGATGAAAGGAAATAAATTAATTATTTCTGGTTTAGTGGCTGTTTTTGTGTTTTGTTCACAAGAGGTATTGGCAAAAAGTTTTGAGCTAAGTGGTAGTGGAGCACTATCTATTACTCAAACTAATATTAATAATAAAACGATAGAAGATATACCGCCTGATTTGACTATAGGATTAGAATATCTGGTCAATGGTAGATTCCAAAATTTAGATATTAACAGTTCAATCGAACTTAAGTTTAATAATAGAGATGATGACTGGGATGAGATAGTAAAGTCATTTACCTTTGGCATTTCCAATCCG
Source organism: bacterium (assembly GCA_040754115.1). Taxonomy (GTDB): domain Bacteria; phylum UBA9089; class CG2-30-40-21; order CG2-30-40-21; family SBAY01; genus JBFMDD01. The sequence goes on along the minus strand of JBFMDD010000036.1, from coordinate 14,702 downwards.
AGAACTACATTAAACCTAGGTGATTTATATCATGACATATCTGACTTTACATTGTCTGAGGATGTTAGTATGCAGTTTGGCATACACCTAAATCAGGATATTAGATTTGGAGAGAAGACAGAGCTCATGCTTATTGGTGGAAGGTTGCAAGAGGCATCGGTTTATGAAAGTGATGATGGGGATGGTGTGTTAGAGGAGTGGGAAGACCTTAATAAAAATGGTAAATGGGATTATGGATACAGCTATTATGACCAATGGTTAGGTGGAATAAGACTTTCATCCTCTCCTACTAAAAATACATTTTTCGGCATAACCTATCTTAAGATAAATGATGATAAAGATTCAATAGAACAAAAACCAGGTACCGAAACTACACCTCCAATTAAAAATGATATATTTGGAATAGATAGTGCTGTTTCTTTTTACAATCATTTTCTAACTGTATCAGGGGAGTTATCTACTGCCAGATATGAAAATGTAGGTGGTGTTAGCGACCATGATAAGGCATATAAATTTAGTATAAAGGCAGATAAAAAGAAGTGGAATTGTGAGCTGGGATATAACCATATTGGCACTAATTACTATAGTGCTGCCAGTCCATACTTAGAGGTAGATAAAGAAGGATACTTTGCTACTTATCAGTGGCTTCCAAATGATGTTTTTAGCTTTACTTTAGAAGGGGAAGTTTTTGAAGATAATCTACTTAATGATGCAGAATACCCTACTACTGATACCAAAATCATCACTACAACTTTTGAATTAAAACCACAAAACTACCCACAAATAATACTGGAATGTGAATTAGCAGATGAATTAAGTGGAACATTTACTGACTCATATCCTAAACTTGACAAATTTACGACAGATATATTATTAGAAATAAGTCATTCAATCAAAGATACAAATTTAGTTCTTAGCTTCCAGCGCACAGATACAAATGATAAAAGTATAGATTCAGTGGCAACTGAATATGAAGATTATAAATCAGATATAATTTCTTTAACATTGGATACAAAATTTGCCAAGAAATATACCCTGTCTAACTATGTTTCATATACAAAGAACAAGATTGATAGTGCGGATGAGGATGATACATTTAATACCACCGAGGATGATACATTTAATACCACCATTGATTTAACATACGAGTTTAAACCTCAAAAGTTAGTTTTTAAACCAGGATATGAATTTGAGGAGTATCGTGTAAATAAAAGCTGTAGTAGTAGAGAATTTACTGCAAAGATGGATGTAAATTATTATTTATCAACTACCTCTCAGTTTACATTTACCTACGAGAGAAAGGAAAATAAGAATAAAGAAGACCGTTCCACTGAGTACAAGGCAGATGTGGGAACTATTAAATATACTAAGGTGTTTTAATAACAAAGTAGAGAGTAGAGAGTAGAGAGTAGAGAGTAGAGAGTAGAGAGTAGAGAGTAGAGAGTAAAGAGAGTTAAAGGTTTTTCCCCTTTCCAACAGTGAGAATTTGAGGTAAAAAATACATCAAATAATTATTTTTTTAAATTTTTAGTAAAAAAATACTTGACAAATTTAAGTTTATATTGTAAACTTTCACTAACCCACCTGTGATCTTAACTTCTGAGGGAATAAAATAATGAACTTGAGAAGGGAGGGGTGGGTTTTTTTTTAACATTTTTTACAGTACAAAGTTTTGGGAATTAATGCGTTAGGATTTCATAAGTGGCAATAAAAGGTGAAAGACCTGAATTCCAAATCCATTATAAATTTAACTTAAATACTTAGGAGGAATTTTCTATGAAGATTAAAAATTTAATAAAGGAAGGGGTTAACATGAGAAAAAAACTAATAAAAATAAACTTTTCTTGGGTGCTTTTATTCACGATGGGCTTAAGTTTTGGGCTGTTGGAAAAGGTATATGCCGCTCCTCAGCTTACACAGGAATTAAGACCTGGCGGGAAGATGTATCTGAAGTGGGATGTGACTACTGGGGCAACATATACATTGAAAAGGGCGATAAATAGTGAGCCAACGAATTGGGGTAGTTCTGAAGCAGCTACAGTTACTGCATTTTGTGCTACCTACACGGGTACTATTGTAGTATACGATGAGAGTACTGGAAATAATGGTCAAAGTGGTGCTTATTACCGTTACAAACTAAGGGAAGGAGAGGGATTAGAAGCAAGTTGGTCTAACATGACCCTCGGATATCTTGATAAAGAGGAACCTCTATCGATTACTAATCTTATTGCTACTTCACAACCTCAACAAAATTCCATACAACTTCAATGGACAGCTCCTTTAGACTTACCATTTACTGGTCAACAGACTCCTAATGGTTCTCAACTCTACTATATGATATATCGAAAGGCACAGGCAATTAAACTTGCGAATGGTGATATAAATAATAATAATTTGCTTGCGGTAGTTAAGGCAATAAATCCTCATAATAATGCTGCTCTTCAGCAATTTACATGTTATGATGCTAATGGCACAGGTACTATTCGTGATGTCAATTGGCAATATTATAGTTGGGTAAATCCTAACATGGGTATCCCAGATAAGGCAACTCAATATGCCTACGCAGTTATAACCGTAGATACTGCGGGTGTATGGACTACTAATACTACTACTTATTATCCTTTAGGTGAACCAGGAACACCGACAGGTAATGTTTCTGATATCTCTGGTGCTGGTCAGGTTACTACTGACTTAAAAAGTATAGTTTCTATTCTTGACCTGACAGGTGTTGGGACAGGTTCTGGAGGGGTAGGTACAATTACCTTAAATTGGTCTGCGGCTACAAATACATTAGGAGCAGGGTATTATTTTGAGATACATCGTAAACAGATGCCGGGTACTTTAACACAAGCACTTATAGATACAGGAAATTATCTTGTTGGCACTACCTCTGATACTTCTTATGAAGGAAGTGCTACTTCAGGGTTCTGGTATTCTTATGCAGTTATTATAGTTGACCCATCAGATGTAGTAGAGAAGTCTCCCATATCTAATGACCTTATTCTCTTAGGAGATTGGAAACCTCCTGTGGTTAATATTACAAATGTTACACCTACCTATACCGAATCACCTGGTACAATAACTATTAGTTTTACCTATAGTGAAGGGAATCCGGATAAATATATCATAAATATATATAATGATGAGATGGGAATAAATAGTATCGGGTCTTTTACCTCACCACTTACAATTCCTAATGACGGTACTTTGACTATTACAGGTACGGTAACCATAGATGGAACTGATGGAACTTACTCTGTTAAGGTAACTATTATTGATAAAGGGAATAATGAAGGTAATTGTGTGTGGGATAGTGCGGTGGTAGTAGATAATGGAGTTCCGACAGTAAATGTAAAAGAACCTGCAGTGGATGTATATCGTAAGAATACTGGTACTGTCACTGTTCATTTTACATATAGTGAGTTTAATCCAGCTACTTATAGTGTCCGAATTTATCAAGGTGCAATTGAAATTGGTTCTGATACAGGTGGTTTGACTATTCCAGATGGTGCAAAGACTGTAAATATACAGGTATCTGGAGCTACAGATGGAACATATTCAGTTCAGGTAAAGGTAACAGATACACTTAATCATTCAGGGTATGGTACTGCCAGTGGCTTAGTAGTTTTAGACAATAAAGCTCCTGAAGTGGAGGTAACAGAACCATCTGTTGATGTATATCGAGAAAATGGTGGTACAGTTAGCGTTACTTTTTCTTATAGTGAACTAAATCCTGCAACATATACCATTACTATTGGAACAGTTGGTTCTGCTGAAGGAACATTAACTACACCAGATGGGGAAGAAACAATAGATGTTCAGGTATCAGGTTCAGATGGCACTTATTCTGTTTCAGTTACTGTTACTGATAAGGTAAATTTAAGTGATTCGGGAACAGCTCCTGGTACAGTAACTTTAGATAATAAAGCTCCAGAGGTAAATATTACATCGCCACTTGCTGGTACAATTTATACTCAAACACCAGCAACTATTACTGTTACCTTTACCTATGTAGAGGCTAATCCATCTACCATTACTGTTACAATTGGTACAAGTACTGTAATTGGTAGTGCTACGGGCACTCCACAGAGTGCAGTGGTGCAAATATTAGATGGTTTTGGAACTGCTTCAGTATATATTCCAGATCCTCCTACCCCAGCCAATGGTACATACAATGTAAAGGTTGTTATAAGTGACCTGGTAGGGAAAGCTGGTGAAGATGAGGAATTGGGTGCGGTTTGGGTAGATAATACAGTTCCAAGTACCATCACTATTGTGGCAGTACTTACTAATGGAAATGAGGAAAATATAACTGGAACTATAACTGTTGGTGGGACTGTAACTATTAGAGCAACTGCACAGGATGATGAAACTGGAATTGATAAGGTAGAATTTTACTGGGGAGCTACTTTGCTTGATACCAGTGGGACAGATAGTTCACCTTCAAAACTTGGAACACATACTTGTGTGTGGGCTACAACTGTTGATGGAATAAGAGACCTATTTTGCATTGCATATGACCAAGCAGGCAATACAGCTACATCACCTGCGATAGTAACAGTAGTTGATAATCAACCGCCACAGATAAATATTATTTCACCTACTACACAAGATAAACTCTATCAGAGAGGTGAAGGGACAGTTACAGTTGTATTTACCTATTCTGAAGTTTATCCAGCTACATTAACAATAACAATAGAATCTGAGAAGTATGGAGTACTTACACAAACTACTACTACCAATGTCCCTTCTGCTCCTGATCCTACACAGGCTACTTATACATTAACATTTACTGAGGCGGCTAATAAAGAAGGAACATATACTGTAATTGTCTTGATGAGTGATAAAAGTATAGGGTCAACTACTGATACTGAAGAAGAAGCAGTGATAATAGACGATACTGAGCCAGCGATGACTATTGTATATCCTACAGAGGATAATTTAGCTTATGCTACTGGTTCAGATACTATTGTACCCAGATTTACATATACTGAAGCCAATCCTTATGGAGCGTGTGTAGGTATAGGTAC
>JBFMDD010000036.1:4490-9572 GCA_040754115.1 bacterium | reverse complement strand
AGCCAGCGATGACTATTGTATATCCTACAGAGGATAATTTAGCTTATGCTACTGGTTCAGATACTATTGTACCCAGATTTACATATACTGAAGCCAATCCTTATGGAGCGTGTGTAGGTATAGGTACATCTACAATCCTATTTAGGGGGCTAAATTTTAATCTTCCACCCGGAGATGGAACTACTATAGGCACAGTTAGTTTAAGTTTTACAGATCTTCCAGAGGGAACATATAATGTAAGAGGAACAATGACAGATAAATGTGGTTTGGGGACGAAAACTCCTGCTATCTGGGGTGTAGTAATTGTAGATATGACTGGTCCAGAGGTAGAGATAACTAATCCAACTACTTTAAATAAAGCATATAAGAAGGGGACAGACTCAGTTGTTGTGGAATTTAGTTTTACCGAGAAATACCCCGGGACTCTTACTATTGGTATAGGAACTATTTCTACCCAAATACTTTATTCTAGTTTTACTACTTATCCTGCGACAACCACACAGTATCCACCAGAATACAAGGGTTCTTTGACTCTACCATTTGAGGGATTAGCAGAAGGAACTTACACATTATTTATAGAATTAAAGGATAAGGTAGGGGCGATTGGTACAAATAGTCAGCCAGATGCAGTAATTATAGATGATAGTGCACCAGTGGTAACAATAATTAATCCACTTGGTAGTTATACAACTACTCCAGCAGATATAGTAGTTCTCTTTGATTATGAAGATGTTTCACCTTTTGCTTATGCGACTATAACTATTTCTGGAATAGCTACGACTACTGTGTTTTCTACTGTGACTACTTTAGAAGGTCGTGGGACGGTAAGTATTCCCGCTGGTAATGGAACTCTTGATGGTACTTATACAGTAGGGGTAATTGCTGTTGATACACCAGGGAATGAAGGAAGTGCTTCTAAAGAGAGTGCTCTAACTATAGACGATACTAAGCCAATTGTAACATTACTCTATCCTACAAATGAAAATCCTTTCTATGGCCAGGCTGATGGGACATTTACTATTACTTTTTCGTTTACTGAAGAAAATTATGGAACGAGTGTAGTAATAATATCGACATTTGATGGAACCGCACAGACAACAGTAAGTACAACCGTTGTAGAAGAAATTGGAATTGGCAGTGCAACATTTATTTATAATAGTAAAAGTGAAGGAACATATTCTGTTAAGGTAGAGATGATAGATATAGTGAATAATTTAGGTACTGCTACTCAAAGAGAGGCGATTATAATAGATACTACAGACCCAGTATTAAATATGATTTCTCCCGCTACGGTAACCTATACTATGGCAACAGATACGGTTGAAGTAATATTCACATATACAGAAATACATCCGGGAACTACTACTGCAGAGTTAATAGGTACATCTGGGGCTACTTTTGCATCTACATTTACTACTATTTTAGCTCCAACCGGGACAAATACCTCTTTGCAAGGAACACTTACACTTGAACTTGAGAGTGTATCTGATGGTACATATTCCATACGACTGACAATGTTGGATAAGGCGAATAATAGTACAGCTACTACACATCCAGATGCGGTTATAATAGTGGATACTATTCCACCAGAGGTAACTATTATTTCACCTACTACAAATAGTCCTGCCTACGGTACTGGAACTGGTTCAATAGAGGTAGTTTTTACATATACAGAGGCAAATCCAGAGATGGCTACTATAACGATTGTAGGTACAGGAATTTCTACTTCTACTACCAATTTAGTTGGAGGACCAGGTGTGCATCAAGGTACTGTAACACTTCCATTTACTGGTTTGACAAATAGAACATATTCACTAAAAATAGAATTAAGTGATATACCTGGTAATGTAGGTAGTAGTACCCAAGAAGATGCCCTTATTATAGATGCAGCCGGACCTACAGTAACTATTATTTCACCAACAGGTTATGGTACAAAGACATGGGGTTGTGAAGGTGGGCAGATTGAGGTTGTGTTTTCATATACCGAGCAAAATCCAGCTTCTTTTACAATTACTTTTGAAGGTCCATTAGGAGAAATTGGCTCATTTACTCAAATTGGCAATATATCTCCTGGAACAGATTGTATTAGGTCTGAGGTAGTAACTTTAAATAGTACTATTGCCAATGAGGGAACTTATACCTTAACTATAACCATGTATGATATGTTAAGCGTTCCTGGAGCAGCAGCTACTGAGTCGGCTGTTTGGATTGATACAACTAATCCTGAAACGCAAGGTACTGGTACGGATATTAATTCACCACCATGGGGTGAAATGGTACCAATGAAAGTGGGAACTATATCAGGAGTTATAGGAGATGGAGTTACCAACCCATTATGGATGAGTGGAGTAAGGAAAGTAGTGGCGTACTTTATACATGCAGGGAGAAATATTCCAAGTGATAGTCCGCCTGATTACCCTTATGACTCAGAAACAGACTCAGACTTTTTAGCTCTTAATCCTATATTTATAGGTAGTTATACTGTTTCTGAAATACCTGCACCTGCGCTCGCAACTTATTCTATCAAATGGGATCCTACCAGCTTTCCACCAGGTGGGTTCTGGATTGTAACATTTGTATATGATGAGGCAGGTAATGTGTATGACCCATGGTTACCTGGCGGAATACGAGATGTAACACCACCAGAGCAAATTAGAGATGTTGAAGGTAAGTCGCCACAGGGAACAAAGGATGTTGTGCTGGATTGGACACATAATGGAGTACCTTATGATAATTCAGGGAGTATTTGTGGATATCGAATATACGCTGAACCAGATGATAATGATCCCTATAATGCGCCACCTCCAAAACCGACAATGGGAGTAGCCAGTTTTGTACCAAGTGGGACATATACTGTATGGCAATACACTGTAGGTGTAGAAGGATGGCATTGGTTCTGGGTAGCGGCAGTGGACGAAGAAATTATATATGATGGTGGGGATTCGGTAATTGAAACATACCCACAAATAGGATATGATGATACATTTGTAGCTTCAGGAACTGGGTCTCAACCAGGAGCCACATATACAACTATTATTGAGCCAGGACCAAATAAATATATTAATTCTATACCTGGCGATATTGATGGAGATGGGGTAGTGGAATATGAAAATACTGATGATAGAGGACCGAACATAGCTCCTCTTTCACCACCAGTATTAGTATACATAAACGATATGACTCCTCCACCAGTTGTAACTAAATTTAATGCTACTATGACAACTAATTCGAGTGTTTTACTACAGGGAACACAAACTACTAAGAATAAGAATATAGATAATGATATGATGGATTATTACCTCGTCTATCGGAAGGCACAGGGAACTAATTTGGTAGATGGCGATTTAATACCAGCTAATCAAATAGCACAAGTAGATTATAACCCTGATAATATTACTGAGGATTTACCAGGGACATATACTTATCATTTCCAATATATTGATGATGCTGTTTCTGTAGGACAGACCTATGCCTATGCAGTTATAGCAGTAGATAGAACGGGTAATAAGAGTGCTATTTCTATTGGAGTGAATACAGTTGTAACAGTACTTGATACTACACCACCTCATGCAATTACTACTTTGGATGCTAAACCAATTGCAGGAAGTAGAACGGTGAAATTAACATGGTTAGCACCAATAGATAATGTAGGGGTAACACTTTATACCGTTTATCGAGCGACATCTCCTATTTATGCTACATCTACGGCTGTTTTTAGAGGGACGACTACTGCTACTGAATATGATGATATGGGTATTGCCTCAGATGAAGGGAAGACTTTCTATTATGCTGTTATAGCCAAAGATGGGGCAGGTAATGAAAGTAATGTTTCAAATAGTCCATCAGCTACAGTAAATGATGTTACTCCACCTACGCCGGTATTTGGTTATAACCCAAGTTCACCAAAACAGAATGATGTGGTAACATTTGATGCGAGTGGGTCAACAGATAATATTGGTATAGTGAGTTATTACTGGGGATTTGGCGATGGCGGGTCAGCGACAGGTCAGGTAGTAATGCATATCTTTACCAAGGCAAAGACATACACAGTAACATTAGAGGTCAAGGATACAGCAGGAAATGGTAGTTCGACGAGTCAGGATGTAGTGGTAGGAGATTCAGAAAAGCCAGTGATTTCAGGATTAGCGAATAGGGCAGGGGAGACAGGAGATACAGTATTTGTACCAGTAACAGTAACAGATAATAAATTGGTAGCGACAGTAACATTACACTACAGTCAGGATGGAAATAGCTATTCGACCTCTACGGTAGCAGGTGCAAGTAATTGGAGTGGGACATTAACATTTGTGGCGAATAACAATAGTGTAAGTAAGATAGAATATTGGGTAGAGGCGAGTGATAATGATGGTAATACATCAGAAATCAGTAAGTGGTATATCACGATAACAGATGATGAGAATCCAGTAGCAGTGTTTGGTTTTACGCCGAATGCACCGAAGCAGAAAGATAATATAACCTTCAATCCGAGTGGGTCAACAGATAATATAGGGATAGTAAGTTATGAGTGGGATTTTGGAGATGGATTAGGGTCAAGCACAGATAAGATAGCGGTATATAGTTATTCTGCGATAGGGACATACACAGTAACATTGACTATCAAGGATGCAGCAGGGAATAGTAATTCAGTGAGTCAGGATGTAATGGTAGGAGATTCAGAGAAGCCAGTGATTTCAGGGTTAGCGAATAGGGCAGGGGAGACAGGAGATACAGTATTTGTACCAGTAACAGTAACAGATAATAAATTGGTAGCGACAGTAACATTACACTACAGTCAGGATGGAAATAGCTATTCGACCTCTACGGTAGCAGGTGCAAGTAATTGGAGTGGGACATTAACATTTGTGGCGAATAACAATAGTGTAAGTAAGATAGAGTATTTGATAGAAGCGAGTGATAATGATGGTAATAGATCCGAAAGCAGTAAGTGGTATATCACGATAACAGATGATGAGAATCCAGTAGCAGTATTTGGCTATACCCCGAATCTACCGAAGCAGAATGAGGCAGTTAGTTTCAATCCGAGTGGGTCAACAGATAACATAGGGATAGCAAGTTATGAGT
>JBFMDD010000036.1:0-4390 GCA_040754115.1 bacterium | reverse complement strand
AGCAAGTTATGAGTGGGATTTTGGAGATGGTTTGGGGGCAAGTTCGGATAAATTTGCGGAGTATAGTTATGCTAAGATTGGGACATATACGGTGACCTTGACGGTTAGAGATGCGGCAGGGAATAGTAATTCTATCACGCATGATGTTGTAGTAGGCGATAAAGAGAAGCCAGCAATTTCTGGGTTAGGAGAGAGGAGAGGGACGACCGGAGACCCTGTATTTGTGCCAGTAACAGTAACAGATAATAAGTTGGTAGCGACAGTAACATTACACTACAGTCAGGATGGGAATAGCTATTCGACCTCTACGGTAGCAGGTGCAAGTAATTGGAGTGGGATATTAACATTTATTGCTAATATTAATTCTGTAACACCAATCATTTACTGGGTTGTAGCAAGTGATGATTCCTATAATACCACCACAAGTGAAAAATGGTTCATTAGCATTACTGATAATGATGTACCTACTCCTCAATTTACTTATATGCCACCTCAACCAAAACAGAACCAGATGATTACCTTTGATGCCAGTAGTTCCACAGATAATATTGGAGTAGTAAATTATACTTGGGGATTTGGAGATGGTGCTACTGCAACTGGGAGGGTTACAAAACACTCTTATTCAGCAATTGGCACATATACCATTACATTAATAGTAGAAGATGAGGCAGGAAATAATAACTTAACTACCCAGAATGTAAGGGTAGTAGATAACGAAACACCGGTAATTTCAGGGCTGACTGATTTAGCAGGCACAACTGGAGATCCAGTGAATGTCCCAGTAACAGTGACGGATAATAAAAAAGTAGCTACGGTAACTTTATGCTACAATCAAGGAGGAATAAATTACTCTACATATACTGTAACAGATGCACAGAGTTGGAATGGAGTACTTAGTTTTATAGCTTCTAATACTACAGATAAAGATATAACCTATTGGATTGTAGCAAGTGATGACGACTACAATTCATCTGAGAGTGAGAAGTATACTATTTTTATTACAGATGATGAGAATCCAAATGCTACTTTTATCTACAACCCAGCTTCACCAGAGCAAAATCAGGTAGTTACATTTGACGCAAGCAATTCAACAGATAATATCGGGATAGTAATATATAACTGGAGTTTTGGAGATGGAGAAGAAGTTAGTAAAACAAATGATAAGTGTACACATAAATATACAGAGAGAGGTACATATGTTGTTGAATTGGTAATTAAGGATAATGCAGGTAATAAGGCTTCTACTCAAACAACCATAACAGTAATTGATGTCCAGATACCAATTGCTCGAATTAAATGTGGAGATAGGAAAGTTGAAGCGAATATACCTGTTACATTTGACGGTAGTGAATCAAGTGATAATGGTACCATAGTGAATTACATCTGGGAGTTTGGGGATGGATTAGGTTCTACAACTCAAAATTCTACTATTACACATACTTATGTTAATCCTGGTGTTTATAAAGTTGGTTTGAATGTAGTAGATGATGCAAAGAACACCAGTACTGTTACTGCCTATGTTCAGATTACAGTGACTTATAATCAAATTACCGTTACACAAACGATAGGTTCAAACGGTGGGACTATTGGTACTACTGGAGTTGTTACAGTTGAGATTCCAAAGAATGCCTTGAGTGGAAATGTTAATTTTACGATTGAACCAACAGCTTTAGGTAATATTCCTAATGGGTTTATAGCTATTGCTGGAGTTACTTATAAAATTACACCAAAGAAACTATTCGACAAAGAATGTACATTGACTATATGGTATGCAGATGCTGACCAAAATGGTATTGTAGATGATTGTGATATTAACAATCTACACATACCAAGTATTAATGAGACTGATTTAAGAATTTACTATTATGATGGGTATGATTGGATTATGTTACAAAGCGAAGTAAACGCTGTATTAAACAATGTAACTGCGAAGATAAGTCACTTAGCTAAGTTTACATTAGGGGTAAAAGGACAAGGTCCTTCAAGTAAAGATGTTGACCCTGAGACTATTTTGGATAATTTAGTCTTGACTGAAAATCCATTTGCTCCTACTGGTGGTAATTTCACAGAATTCCAAGGAGATTTAGGCAGAGATTCTTATATTACAATTAAAATTTACGATACTATTGGTGAAGAAGTAAGAGAATTACTGAAGAACTTAGTAACCGCAGGTGCAAGTCGAACATTGGCTATTTGGGATGGAAAAACTAATGGTGGCGAAATTGTTGAAAATGGTATCTATGTCTATCAGATTAAGGTAGAACAAGTTGGCGGCGGAACTAAGGTTGAGACACATGCGATTGGGATAGTAAAGTAATATTGGCTCTATTGGAAAATAAAAGGAGAGAAGAAGAATATTTTGGGACTTATATACAAAGAAGTTGAATTAATAGGAATTAAAGGACAAAGGAGTATTCGAGCATTATTTGATACAGGTGCGTCAGAGTCTTTTGTAAGGAGGGATATTGCAGAGGAAATTACATCTTTAATTAAATTATCTGAGCCTAAGACTTTTGAGGCGCCGGTAGGTAAAATTCAAACACAATTAGCTATTATTCCAGATATAGCTTTAAATGGACATAGGTTATTTTGGACATTGATAGTAGTAGATGGACTTACTGAGGAGGCTATTTTAGGAGCAGATTTTTTTCAACGGTGGAAAATTCGACTGGAGCCAGAAACAGAAAATATTATGTGGGATGTCCAAGCATTAAAACTAAAATTAATCTAAAAAGAGGAGGTAAAAATAATCATGTTAAAGAAAAAATTTATGCTAATAGGATTAGTAGGATTAATATCCGTAGGGCTGGTATCTTTTTGTTTTGCTGCATTTAAGTTTGAAGGGGTAGGAGGAAGACCACTGGGAATGGGTGGTGCATTTGTTGGATTAGCAGATGATATTAATACGATTTATTACAATCCTGCGGGTCTGTCAGAAGTGCGTGAACGGGTAGAAACCTATATGTATTCACAAAAATTAGAGGTTCTAAAGTATCATTATGTAGGGATTGCTCAGAAGAACATCGGATTTAGTTTTGTATCTCAAAATACAGGTAATGAATTGGGTGGTAAAAATATAGATCGCCAGAAATTAGCTATGAGTGAATCTATCTTCGCTATCTCATACGGCGCAAATATAATTCGGACGATTCCTGAATTATCAGTAGGGGGAAGTATAAGGGTGCTAAGTTTGAATTCACCTACTGAGTCTGGGTCTGGATTTTGTTTTGACATAGGAGTTCTGTATAAACATCCAATGTATGAAAATATATCCTTTGGCGTGGCTATACGCAATATTAATGCAGAGACATTGAATGAAGAAATAGATGAGGTGTTTTGTATTGGTGCTGCATATAAATTAGATGCTCCCAAGATGACATTGGTAGCTGATATAGTTAGTAAAAAAGACTACTCAAAAACAGATGATACAAAATATGAATATCATTTAGGGGTTGAATACTTACCAATTTCACTCTTAGCAGTCAGACTTGGATTAACAGAGGGCAATATTTCATGGGGAATTGGACTTACTCAAGATAAATGGCAATTGGATTATGCATTAGGTGTAGTTGAGGCATTAGATGATTTTAACAACCATTATATTTCGGTTACCTTGAAGTTTTAATAATAATGAATGAATTTAATAAATGTATAAAAGAGACAGAAGAAATTTTAAGCTTCGCTTTAGATGAATTTGAGAAAGCAAAGAAAGAAAGAAAGAGATGAATTACTGGCAAGATAGGTATGTGAAAAGGCATATCTTGTCTTGCTAAAAGGGTTTAATGCATTTTTTATAAAAAAGGGTAAAAGGTTAAATGAACTTCCACAAAGTGAACGAGGAAGAAGATACTTTCTTCATTCATTAGCAGGTAAAGAGTTAGAAAACTTCTATGATTCTCTTAGAAATAGACTACATATAGATGGTTTTCACGAAGGTATCATTATATTTGAGGAATTGGAAGATGATTTAAATGAAATAGAAAAATTTGTAAATAGCCTTAAAAATGGATAAAAAGGAGAGTGATAAATAATGAGGTGTAATTTTAAAACATTAATTTCTATACTAACTATAATTTCCTTTTTATTCCCTCCTCCAGTGCTGGCAAAGATTATTCCTAAAGAAATAAAAAAAGATAAGAAGGTGCAAGTGATTACTATTAAAAATGGTGATACTTTATGGGACTTAGCAAAACTTTATTATAAAGATTCATTTATGTGGAAAAAATTTGAAGAACTCAACATTATTACTAACCCAGACTTGATTTTTCCTGGAGAAAAGTTAGTAATTAGTGAAGAAGATGCTAAGAGGATAAAAGAAATATTAGAAAAGAGAGCAATTGAAGTTAAAGAAAAGATAAAGGAGGCAAAAGTAAAGAAGGAGGTACTGGAA
>JBFMDD010000035.1:0-24528 GCA_040754115.1 bacterium | reverse complement strand
TCTTTTCTATCCGTTATCTAATTCCCTTCATCTTATCCTTAATTCTCTCCCAAATTTATCAAAATAGCCTTCTTTTTCACCTCCCTCTCCCCTTTTTACTCCGCTACTTGCCGATTTCAGGTTTATAGGAATTGTAAAGAAAAATTAAAAAATTATTGACAATAACATAATTAAAGGATATAATTTAATCAAAAGGAGTAATAGTGTTTCAAGAACCACAGATAAACACAGATAATTAAAAAAGATGTAAATGGAAAAAGGTTTAAGTATAAAGAGATAACCTATCAAATTTTAAATGCTGCCTTTGAGATTCATAATATTCTTGGATGTAGTAGAAGATAAAGTAATAGTAGAAGTAAAGGTAGTAGATGAGATAAGCAAGATTCATAAGGCTCAATTGTTAAATTACTTAAAAGCGACTGGATATGAAGTTGGACTTATTTTAAATTTTGCTAAGACTAAATTAGAATATGAGAGATTAGTTTTATAAATGATAAACACAGATACAAAATAAATCTGTCTTAATCTGTGTCCATCTGTGGTTTCTGAATTGAAGAGAAGGAGTAATACTTAATGGAAGGGCTTAATCAGATAGAAAAAGAGGAGTTAGCTAAACGGATAAAATGGCTGATAAATATCAGATGGGTATCAGCTACATTCCCATATTTTATATTTGTTTTATCTGCACAGCGTGGCGAGGTACAAATTGGCTTTCCTGAAATTTTTCCTTTAGTTGAATATGTACTTAATATATTTTATATCATAATGGTTCGATTAAAAAAATGTTTACGATTTATTGCCTATTTCCAATTAATTGTAGACTTACTTCTTATTACCGCAGGGGTACATTTTACAGGTGGCTTGGGCAGTTGGTTTGATATATTTATCTATTTTATAATCATTATTGCTGCCCGAGCACTATTATCATTACGAGCAAGTATTATCTTTGCAGGTCTGAGCAGTATTTTATACACCACTATTATTAGTCTTGAATTCCTCGATATTTTACCACCAATATCTATCATAGCATTTAAAACTCCTTTACCTGAAGATGTTGAATATTTTATCACCTCGGTAATTGTGCGGGTAGTATTTTTCTTCTGGATTGCTATCATAGCAGGACATCTGGCAGATATTATTCGCAAAAGAACTGAAGAGTTAATGGAGTCAAATATCAAGTCTGAAAGATTAGAAAGAACTAATAAAGAACTTGAAGAACTAAATAGAATGAAATCAGAATTTGTCTCTACTGTCTCGCATGAACTTCGTACACCTCTTACTACTATGAAAGAATTTGTCTCACTTATCTTAGATGAGATTCCAGGTAAGATTAATAAAGAACAAAATGAGTTTTTATCTATTATTAATGAGAACATTAATCGTTTAGCTCGATTAATTAACAATATGTTGGACCTATCAAGGATAGAATCTGGCAGGATGGAATTAAATCGTAAGGAAATTGATATAACTACTGTTGCAGAACAAGTAATTAAATTCCTACATGGTCAAGCAAGAGAGAAAGACATTTTAATAGAAAATTTATTACCTGCGGATTTATCAACTGTATATGCTGATATTGATAAAATCTCACAAGTATTAACAAATCTTGTAGATAATGCTATTAAATTTACTCAAAATGGTGGTAAGGTAACTATAGAAGGTAAAATGGTAAATAATCAGGTACAAATTAGTGTAATTGATACAGGGATAGGTATAGCAAAAGAGAGTATCCCCCAGATATTTGAGAGATTTCAACGGATTGAACTTCCTACTGACAAACAAGTACGAGGTTCTGGTTTGGGACTAAGTATTTGTAAAGCAATTATTGAGATGCATCATGGTAAAATATGGGTAGAAAGTGAAGTAGGCAAAGGAAGTAATTTTACCTTTTCTTTACCTGAATTTGATGAAGATACATTCTTTAGAAATGCCTTGACACAAAAATTTAACCGTGCTTTGCGAAATCAATTGTTTTTATCATTCCTTATAGTAAGTATAGAAAGTGAGTCTGGGGAGATTGATGGAATATTACAAGATGTAGAAAATGTAGTCAAAGAGACAGTACGAGGGGAAACAGATGTAATTATAGGAATCAAAAAGAATAAATCGGTTGTCATTCTATCAGAAGTAAACAGTAAAGGTGCCTTGTCAATAAAAAATAGAATATTAAATGCATTAGTAGAACATGAATTTTTAACTCAAGAAGGTAAACATATCGATGTAACTATAAACTTAGGAGTAGCTACTTATCCTGATGATGCGAATACTAAAGATGAATTGATTGCTAAAGCAAAAGAAGATTCGAAAAGGAGAAAACACCATGTCCAAAATATTAGTTGTAGATGATGACACAGAGCTTGTTGAAGCACTTAAGATTAGATTAGAAGTAAATAATTATAAAATAATAACTGCGTTTAATGGCATAGAGGCTTTAGATAAGGTATATAAAGAAATGCCTGATCTGGTACTTTTAGATGCCTGGCTGCCTAAAATGAGTGGCTGGGAGGTCTGCCGTAAGATTAAAGAAAATGAAGAACTTAATTCTATTAAAGTGATTTTTCTTACTGCTCGTACAGAACTGAGTAATAGATTAATAGCCACTCAAGTATTAAAGGCTGATGGTTATATCACTAAACCATTTAAATCAGAGAAGTTAATTGCTACAATAAAGGAAGTGTTAGAGAGAAATGTTAAAGAAAAGGGTATTAGTAATAGATGATGAGCCTTTCTTGGTTAAGGCATTAAAAATCAGACTGGAAATAGCAGGATATGAGGTAATTACTGCTTATGATGGATTAGATGGATTGAATAAGGCAAGAGAAGAAAAGCCTGATTTGATTCTACTTGATGTGATGCTGCCTAAAAAAAATGGCTATCAGATATGTCAACACCTAAAATCTGATGAACAATACAAACATATTCCTATTGTTATGTTAACTGCTAAGGGACAGAAGAGTGATAAAGAATGGGGAGAGCGCACAGGAGCTAATGTCTATATTACGAAGCCTTTTGATGATAAAGAATTATTAGCAAAAATAAAGGAATTATTTGGAGAATAGATGAGGTAAAGTCAAAAATCATAATGGACATATTGATGTAGAATCTAAATTGGGAGTAAGAACAACCTTCTATGGGCTTAAATTGAGATGGAAAAAGTAGATAAAATACTTAAAGGGAAGGGGAAAATCTTATTAATGGATGATGAAGAGGATATTCAAATAGTTACTTGTGAGATACTTAACTACCTTGGTTATGAAGTAGAGGCTGTAAAAGATGGAGTTGAGGTAATCAAGAGGTATAAAAAAGCAAAAGAATCTAATCACCCATTTGATGTAGTGATATTAGATTTAATTGTTCCTGGTATGATGGGCGGTAAGGAGGTTATTCAGAAACTTATATCAATTGATCCTCATGTAAAAGCTATTGTTTCCAGTGGCTATTCCAATGACCCTATAATGGCTGACTTTAGAAAATACGGGTTTAGTGATGTTGTTGCAAAACCATTTGAAATTAAAGAATTAAGCCATGCTCTGTATAAATTAATAAATGGATGTGGATGAAATTGAGATGGTAGAAGGTTCTCGGATAAATGGTTAAGGTTAGCCCCTAAATAATAATTATTTGTCAAATTCAAACATTAAAATTGATAATTGTTAATTAGTGGGGAAAGAGGTGATAGTGATGAGTAAAGTAAAAAAGTATATTTTAATCACTTGTTTTATTCTTGCCTTGCTGGTTTCTTATGCTAATAAGACTATCTCTGCGGTTGAATTTGAAAAAGGCGAACCAAGTCAAATAAGGGAATTAATCTTAAAACAAAAACAGGAAAAGAAAAGATTACTTATAGAAAAATACAAAAAAAAGCAAGAATCAAGAAAAACAAAACTTGCTCAACAAGAAAAACCTAAAACCCTTCAAAAGCAACCTGCATCTTTTACTAAATTAAAAACCTTTTTAATCATTGGGCTACTCTTATTAACTATAGTAGGTATCACTTTAGGTTTTATCATTAACTATAGACGACAGAGTAAGTAATCGTTCAGCTATATTGATTAACAAATCTGGCTTGCCTGCTGAACATTCGGCAAGCAGGTCTTATGTATTTCCATATCTGCATCAATAATCTTTTATGTCATCTAATTTATTTCCATATCTTCTCTGTTTCTCTGTTTCTCTGTTTCTCTGGAGAGCGTTGCGTAGGACCAGAGATATAGCTTTAAGTCCTACGCAACGCTCTTTGTGGGTAAGGACTAACAAACTAAAAAATCTCTTGACTTTTAACTATTTTTATGTAATAATTCTATTTACAATGATTGATTTACATACACATTCTCTTTTATCTGACGGGGTTTTATTACCTTCAGAATTAGCCCGGCGAGCAGAAGAGAAAGGAATAAAGGTTTTAGCGATTACTGACCATGTAGACACCTCTAACATGGATTTTGTTATTCCACGAATCATCCAGGCATGTGCTGATTTGAATAAAGTAGTTGGGATAAAACTTATTCCTGGCTGTGAATTGACACATATCCCACCTGAACTAATCAATGAGCTGGCGACTAAAGCAAGAGATATGGGAGCAAAGATAATTATTGCTCATGGGGAAACCTTTATCGAGCCAGTAGCAAAAGGAACTAACCTGGCAGCTTTAAAAAGTGATATAGACATATTAGCACATCCAGGATTATTAACTAAACAAGAAGCAGAATTGGCTAAATCACGGAATATTGCATTAGAGATAACTACCAGAGCAGGACATAGTCTAAGTAATGCTCATGTGGTAAAAACAGCACAAGTGGTAGGAGCTAAATTAGTATTAAATTCTGATGCACACCAGATAGAAGATTTACTTGATGTAGATTTTGCCAGAAATGTAGCCAGAGGAGCGGGAATAGAGGATTTTAACTTATTATTAGCCAATTCACAAGAAATTGTTGAGAAGAGAATATAGGTGAGTAAGTAGATGATGTAATCTCTTTACTCTCTACTTGCTACTCTCTACTTATGTAGAAAGGAGGTTTATCAAAATGGATTGGGGGATGAAAAATCGTTTATCTCAATTAATACAATCTAACGGCCGTTGTTTCTTTTTACCAATAGACCATGGGTATTTTCAGGGTCCTACGAGGAAACTTGAAAAGCCAGGCGAGACGATTAAGCCACTTCTACCTTACTGCGATGCGATATTTGTTACAAGGGGAGTATTGCGCTCATGCATCAACCCTACCAATACTAAACCAATCATTCTCAGGGTATCTGGAGGTACCAGTGTAGTAGGAAAGGACCTGGCTAATGAAGGAATTACTACATCTATGAAAGATGCTGTTCGTCTTAATGCAGCCGCAGTAGGTATTTCTATCTTTGTTGGTAGTGAGTATGAGCGGCAAACTCTATTAAATTTAGGCAAACTTGTTGACGAAGGAGAGGAATATGGTATTCCTGTAATGGCAGTTACTGCTGTTGGAAGGGAGTTAGAAAAGCGTGATGCACGCTATTTAGGGTTATGCTGCCGCATAGCGGCTGAATTAGGTGCTAAGGTAGTTAAGACATACTGGTGTGCAGACTTTGAAAAGGTAGTAAACGGTTGTCCTGTACCTGTGGTTATGGCTGGTGGCCCAAAAGTAGATACTGAGCGTGAGGTATTTGAGTTTGTTTATGATGGTATACAAAAAGGTGCTATTGGTGTAAATCTGGGTAGAAATATCTGGCAAAATGCACAGCCGGTAGCAATGATTAAGGCTCTACGGGCTATTGTTCACGAAAATGCCAATGTAGAAGATGCGGTGGAGATATTTAATAGTAATAAAGAATGATTACCATTTCACCAATCACCTAAAATAGGGCGGTTTTTTTAATGAGTATTGATTCTCGAAAAAGATACCAGATACTGATTCCTTTAGCTGACCCTGTTGGAGCGGAGGATTTGATTCAGATTGGGTCAAGTTTCGTTCAAAAGAAAAAAGGTAAAATAGTAGCATTAGGAGTAGTTAAAATCCCTAAAGACAGGTCTTTAAGTGAAGGTGCAAGTGTAGCTAAGGAGTATCGACAGCGACTACAGAAATTGGTAGATTTAGGTGAGTCAGAAAATATCGAAATTAAAACAATGGTCAGAACTTCTCATCAACTCTGGGAGGGAATAGTTGAATCTGTAGAAGAGGAAGAATGTAACCTGATTCTATTGGGCTGGAAAGGTTCTACACAAACTCCTAATAAAATCTTTGGGAAGACCATCGACAAGATAGCTAAAAATCCTCCGTGTGATATTGCGGTAGTGAAGTCAAAGGGATTAACAGGATGTAAAAAGATACTCTTGCCCGTTAGAGGGGGACCAAATGCACAATTAGGATTGAATCTTGCCCTGGCATTAGCAAAGAAGTTTAAAGCTAAAATTACCGCTATGTACATATTCCCCAAAAATATTTCTGCCCAAGATAGAGTCAAAAACGAGGAGGAATTTCTTAAATTTCTACAGCCTGCCTTAAACTCAACAAAAAATTTAGACACACTGATTATTACCTCTAATTCTGTTACTGATGCAATTTTAAAAGAATCCAAAAATCATGATTTAATAATTATGGGTGCATCTGCTTCTTTATCTTTTACACCGTTTGAAGAGCAGGAAATCCCATACCTATTTGGACAAATACCCGAAACTATTGCCAAAAAAGCTAAACCTACAGTAGCAGTTGTTAAACGCCGTAAATTACCAGAGACCCAGATCAGTTGGATTAAAGAAAAACCACTTTCTGTATTTGTTGATAAGTGGTTTGCGGAAAATACATTCCATCAGCATGAGTTTGAAGATATAAACCAGTTAGTTAAATTAAAGGAAAAGCAAGGAATAACTATTAGTCTGGGTTTGCCTACACTTAATGAAGAAAAAACTATTGAGAAAGTTATCAGGAGGATTAAAACAAACCTGATGGATGAATATCCTTTATTGGATGAGATGATAGTCATTGATTCAGGTTCTACGGATAATACTGTTGAGATTGCCTCACAATTTGGAATTCCTATATATTCCCATCAACAAATCTTACCTGAATATGGGAGTTTTAGAGGAAAAGGCGAGGCATTATGGAAAAGTCTTTATGTACTTAAAGGAGACATTATTGTCTGGGTAGATACGGATATTAGAAATATCCATCCTAAATTTGTATATGGGTTAATTGGACCACTGTTGAAGGAAAAGCGGATTAAATATGTTAAAGGTTTTTATCGAAGACCAATACAAGTAGGTGGGAAATTACACGAGACAGGCGGAGGTCGAGTAACTGAACTTACTGCAAGACCTCTTCTTAACCTTTTCTTCCCTCAACTTTCAGGTATAATCCAACCCCTTTCTGGTGAATATGCAGGCCGCCGCGAGCTATTAGAAAAAGTACCCTTCTTTACTGGCTATGGGGTAGAAACAGGATTATTAATTGATATATTGCGTGAATCTGGACTTATGGCTATTGGACAGGTAGATTTAGAAGAACGCATACATCGCAATCAACCTCTATTTGCTTTGGGACTAATGTCCTTTGGCATTATTCAGGTGGTTATTAAAAGGATAGAAGACCATTATGGATATGAACTTTTTGAGGAGATGAATCGAAGTATGAAGTTAATTCATTATGAACCAGAACATTATTATTTAGAAATTAAGGGAATAGAGGAGAGGGAAAGACCACCCATAATTACCATACCAGAATATCAAAGGAAACAAGGGAATAAGTGAACTGAGATAGAGGGGTTACACTTGTAACTAATGCTTTGTCACATTAATTGTTAAATCTAACCACAGAGAACACAGAATTTAAGAAGATGAGAAGATAAGAGGATGAGATTTTTAAATCTTGATTTCTCAATTTCTTATCTTCTCAACTTCTTAACCTCTTCCTCCTCCGTGACCTCTGTGGTTTAATTCCTTTAATAATTTCTGTGACAAAGCACTAAATTATTGGAGCTAACAAAAAATGAGGCTTATTTTAGTTAGACATGGACAGACAGATTGGAATCTTATTAAGAGGATTCAAAGCTATACAGATGTTCCTTTAAATGATGTTGGCAGAGAACAGGCACATCAGGTAGCAATTAAATTAAGAGATATAAAGATTGATGTAATCTACTCAAGTCCTCTTTCAAGGGCGTATGAAAGTGCTAAAATTATTGCTAAATACCACGATGGGATAAAGATAATCAAAGAACCTGCATTTACTGAGCTAAACATGGGGAAATGGGAGGGGATGTTTACTAAAGAAGCTCAATTGCGGATTCCAGAATGTCGTCAATGGCTTGAAGACCCATTTTCGGTTACCCCACCATTAGGAGAGAGTACTTCAGAGTTAAAAAAAAGAGTAATTTCAAAGCTATCCCAAATTATTAAATCATCGCATGATAAAACTATTTGTTTAGTTGCCCATCAGATGACTAATACCATCATCAAATGCCATTACCAAAATTTACCTTTTCGCTGGAACCTATTACCTCAAAATGCAGATTGGGAGGAGATAATAATAAGATGAGATTTACTACTGCATTACGAGGGGAAGTGAGAAGAAGGGTAGAACGGATTGAAAAAGCAGATATATTGGTGGGTATACCTTCTTATAATAATGAAGAGACCATAGCTCATGTAGTCCGTATGGCAGGAGAGGGATTAGCTGCTTATTATCCAGACCTAAAATGTGTTGTGATGGTGGCGGATGGTGGTTCGACAGATGATACACGCGAGGTGGCATTTGAAACCGAAATCCCGCCTTGGGTTGAGAAGATTGTCACTATTTATCGTGGAGTGCCAGGTAAAGGAACAGCATTTCGGGCTATATTTGAGACGGTTGAGAGCCTCGGAATAAAGGCTTGTGTTGTGTGTGATTCAGATTTACGCAGTATTACACCTGAATGGATAAAACACCTTGCAAATCCCATTATTAAACATGGCTACCAGTATGTTGCACCTATTTATGCCAGATATAAATATGATGGAACGATTACCAATAATATAGTATATACCTTGACAAGGGCTTTATATGGTAAACAGATTCGTCAACCAATAGGTGGTGATTTTGGTTTTTCAAATGATTTAGCTAAATTCTACTCAGACCAGAATATCTGGGAGACAGATGTTGCTCGCTACGGAGTAGATATCTGGATGACTACATTGGCTATTACTGAAGGATTCCGTATATGTCAATCTCGATTAGGGGTAAAAATACATGACCCAAAAGACCCAGCTACCGCATTAGGGGCGATGTTCAGGGAAGTAGTGATGACATTATTTACATTAATGAGTGACTATGAAGACTTATGGAAAGGGATAAAGGGGAGTTCTCAAACTGAAATTTTTGGAGAAGAAAAGATGCCAGAACCTGAATCAGTACAGATTGACCTGCCAAAATTACTTGATAATTTTAGATTAGGGTTTGAACACTTTGGCGTACTATGGAAAGAGGTAATTGAGCCAGCGAGTTTTAATGAATTGGTAAAAATAGCCCAGTTAGGTGTAAAAGATATTCCAATTTCGCATCTGATGGAACAATTTTATATGCCAGTGGAGTTATGGGTAAAAATTCTTTATGATTTTGCCGCTACCTTCCATAAATGGACAAAGGATAGATATAAATTAGTAGATGTTATGACCCCACTTTATTATGGTAAGATAGCTTCTTTTGTTATACAGACGAAGGATATGTCTACTATTCAAGCTGAAGAGGTAATAGATGAAGAAGCCGTTGTATTTGAGAAACTCAAACCCTACCTTTTAGATAAATGGGAAGGAAAACATGAAAAATAAGGCTAAAGCACCATTTAGATTTTATACTTCTTCTATATTAATTAAATTAACTGGACAGAAAGCAAATAATATCTATGAGCTGTTAAATGGAATTAAAAAGGTAAGTGGCGCATCTATTTTCCATCATACGCATCATTCATTTAGAGGACATCACTTTATCCCTTCACTTCATCAAAATGACTTTGCATACTGGATATCTAATATCCTACAAGAAAAAGAATTAGGTGAAAGATTAGCGTCTATTGATATATATGAGTATACAGATATTCGCTCTTTACGAAAAGAGATTATTAGAATTATAGAGGAATATTTATCTAAATGGCATGAGGAGCGGAGTGTGCCAGAAGGACGGGAATTTCACTTCTATGAGGCAGTTAGTATCGCTATGCCAACAGATTACCTTGTATGGAGTTTAGATGAGTTTTGTGAGGCATTAAAGAAAGTAAGTATCCAATCGGTATATTACCACTTCTTTCAGTCGAGATTGAGATTAAAGGTAAAAAGGAGTGATTTTGCATACTGGATTGATGACAGCCTACAAAGACCAGATATTGCCCAAAAGATAGATAACATTGATATTTATATGTACATATTAGAGGATATTAGAAAGAAGATTATTAAGATAATTGAGAAAGCTTAAAAGGAGAAAGATGTGCCAGAGAAACTAATAGCCACTAAGAAACAGGTAGAAATAGTAGAAGGTTATAATGAAATTTTAAGCGATATTCGAAGTCTGCTTGAGAAGGCTACTTACCAAGCATACAAGGCGGTTGATAATATTCGGGTTCAGACATATTGGCAGATAGGCGAGAGGATAGCCAGAGGAGAATTAGAGCATAAGGAAAGAGCGGATTACGGTAAGCAGGTAATAGAAAATTTAGCTGTAGACCTGGGATTCCAAAAGAGAGTTATTTATCGAATGCTTCAATTTTACAAAACTTACCAAATTGTGTCGACACTGTCGACACAATTAAGTTGGTCCCATTATCAGGAACTTATACTGATTTTAGAGAACAAAGAAAGGAACTTCTATGAGACTCAAATCATACAAAATAATTGGAGTGTTCGAGAATTAAGGCGTCAAATCAAAAATAATTTATATCAAAGCATTTTAAAAGAAGGTAAATTATCTATAATCCAACCTATTTCTTTAAAACATCTTCTTCCTGAGCAAGTCTTTAAAGATACCTATAATTTTGATTTCCTCCAGCTTCAAAATGGTTATAATGAAAAGCAATTGGAAGAAGGATTATTGGCTAATGTAGAACGGTTGTTACTGGAGTTTGGTTTTGATTTTTCTCTTGCAGGCCGCCAGCGTAAAATTATAATTGACCAGGAGATTCATACAATTGATCTTGAATTTTACCATCGAGGTATCCCATGTATTATCTTAGTAGATTTAAAGACAGGTAAATTCAAAAGTGAATATGTAGGACAAATGAATAAGTACCTCAATTATTATCGAGAGAATAAAATGTATCCCTGGGAGAAACTACCAGTAGGATTGATTGTCTGTGAGTATAAAGGTAAGGAAGAAGTACACTATGCTTTGGGTGGTCTGGAAAACAAGATATTTGTGGCAGAATATAAGGCTAAATTGCCAGGTGAGGAGGAGATTGGAAGGGGATTAAAGAAGATAAAAGCGAAGAGGTGAAGATAGAGGGAAAGGTGGACTGAGCGGGGAGTACCTTTTCATCTTTTTAGGACTTGAAAATGAATTTTGAAGGTTTGACCCAAACTCAAGGTAGATTCCATCAATGTTTATCTGTGTCCATCTGTGGCTAAAATTTTGAGGAAAATAATTAATTTGTAAGTCTATGATTGATGTGAGATTTTTATGAACTGTTACTCATCATCAATTTCATATTCTAATTTACATTGAAGTCTGTTTTTTGCTAATTAGGAGTTATAAAGTGCTAAAATCATATTTTGAGAAAATACTTGATATTACTAAACACAGAGATGCAAGGGAAGAAAGTTATTATTCTAATCTTGAGGATTTACTGAAAGGCGTTGCAGAGTCCAAAGGTAAAAGTGATATTTATATCACTACCTTACCAAAAAAGACTGAGGCTGGGAATCCAGACTTTAGAATTCGGGACGGAAGGCAAAAAATTATTGGATACATTGAGGCTAAGAAACCATCAGAGGAACAACTTGATTACATTGAGGAAACAGCCCAGTTAAAAAGATACCTCCATACTTTCCCCAATTTGATTCTGACCAACTTCTTTGAATTTCGCCTTTATCGGAATGGTAAACTTATAGATAAAGTACTTGTTGGTAGACCTTATGTTATCCATAAGCTACAAAAAATACCGCCTGTTGAACATCAGGAAGAATTTTTTAACCTTGTTGATAAGTTTTTCTCCTTTTCCATTCCTAATACTTACACTGCAAAATCCCTTGCTATTGAACTGGCTAAAAGGACTCGATTTCTTCGTGACCAGGTTATTATTGAAGAGCTTAAAGAGGAAGAAGAAAAGAATACTAGTTTTATATTAGGATTTTATAAGGCATTCAAAGACCATCTTATAACAGGACTTTCTAAGATAGATTTTGCTGACCTATATTCGCAGACTATAACTTTTGGGCTGTTTGCTGCTCGAAGTCGTGCTGGTACAGCTTTCAATCGAAAACTTGCATACGACTACATCCCTCATACTATTGGACTATTGCGAGATGTATTTCAATTTATCTCTTTGGGAGATGTGCCCACTGCTATGGAATGGATTATTGATGATATTTCAGAGGTTTTAGCTGTAAGTGATGTTCATAAGATTATGCATAATTTTTATAAAGAAGGCAAAGGCAAAGACCCCATTGTCCATTTCTATGAAACATTCCTGGCAGAATATGACCCACAAGAAAGGGAAAAGAGAGGAGTGTATTATACACCTGAGCCTGTGGTATCTTACATTGTTAATTCATTGCACCTTTTGTTAAAAGAGCGGTTTGACAAAGAAGATGGATTTGCAACACAAGAAGTAACAGTTTTGGACCCTGCGGCTGGAACCTTAACATTCCTTGCATGGGCTGCTAAGTTATCTTGTGAAGAATATCTTTATAAATGGGGAGAAGGGGGTATAAAAGACCTAATCAAAGAACATATTCTAAAAAATTTCTATGCATTAGAATTGATGATGGCACCTTATGCAGTAGGACATCTCAAGATGTCATTTCTTTTAGAAGAATTAGGCTATAAATTACAAAAAGATGATAGATTTAAACTATATCTTACTAATACATTAGAAATGGAAGAATTGGCTCAAATAGACCTGCCTGGTATGGCTGCCCTTTCTAAAGAATCACACTTAGCTGGTAAATTGAAAAAGGAAATACCAATTTTAGTAGTCATTGGCAACCCACCATACTCAGTAAGCTCTGCTAATAAATCTAAATTCTTAGAAGGTTATTTTGCTAAAAAAGAAGGAAGGGATAAAAGAGGAAAAATCAGGATATTGAAGGTGCATGAAAGGGGTATTTTGGATGATTATAAAGATGATGTAAAAGATGAGACAAATATTCAACCGTTATCCGATGATTACATTAAATTTATTCGCTTTGCTCATTATAAAATTGAGCAAGCTTAAAATTGGACTCATCGGAATGATTACCAATAATTCCTATCTGTCAGGGCTTATACATCGTGGTATGCGGCATAAACTTCTAAATTGCTTTGATGAAATATATATCTTAAATCTTCACGGTAACTCTCGGATAGGTGAAAGATGCCCTGATGGCTCAAAGGATGAAAATGTATTTGATATTCAACAGGGCGTCTCAATTGCTATATTTGTGAAAACTAACCACCAGAAAGCAGAAGGAAAGATAGCAAAGGTTTATTACCAGGATATTTGGGGTTTGCGTGGAGAGATTGATATTGAAGGAACAAAATATCACTACCTCTGGAATAATAATATTAAAACTACAAACTGGCAGGAACTTAAACCAATTGCACCTTACTATTTCTTCGTGCATAAGGATTTCTCTTTGCAAGCAGAATATGATAAGTTCTGGAAGATAACAGAGATTTTTAAGGAGTGGTCAAGCGGAGTAAAGACACATCGCGACCATTTTGTGGTTGGATTTTCAAAGGAAGAGATTATTCAGAGATTAAAGGTATTTACAGGAAATTTACCTGATGAGTTGGTTGAAAAAGGATTGAAACTCAAAGATACTGAAACATGGAAGTTAAAGGAGGCAAGAGAAAAAGTTAAAGATAAAAGACTTGAAAAAGAGATATACCCATATGCTTATCGACCTTTTGATATAAGATGGATTTGTTATGAGTCAGCTTTAATCGACAGAGAAAGATATCCATTTATGAAAAATCTCTTAAAAGAGAATTTATCACTTACTACAACAAGAATATTAGCAGAATCCTCCTTTTGTCCACACATTTGTTTCAAATCATGTATCAGATATTTGTCTGGTTTCATTAAAGACAAAGGAGACATCTTACTTTTTCCCTCTCTACCTTTATGCTGATACGGAGATGAAGGAAAAACACAGAAGTGTTGGTGTTACTATGATGCTTTTTGAACCAAGAGCTACTTATACCACAAGAAGTACAAATTTAAGTAAAACCCTACTTCACTCTTTAACACAAAGTTATAATAAAACACCTACACCAGAAAGTATCTTTTACTACATTTATGCTGTCCTCTACTCCAACAGCTACCGCAAAAAGTATGAGGAGTTTTTAAAGATTGACTTTCCAAGAATACCATTTGCGAAAGATTTAGAAGTCTTTAATAAATTGGCTGAGTCAGGTAAAGAACTTATTGACCTACACCTGATGAAATCTAAGGAATTCCTTAATCCGATAGCTAAATTTCAGGGTGAAAAAGATAATAAAGTTGAAAAGATTAAGTTTGTAGAAGAGGATAGGCGAGTTTATATCAACGAGATACAATTCTTTGAAGGCATCGATAAGGATATTTGGGACTACCGAATAGGTAGTTATCAGGTATTAGATAAGTGGTTAAAAGATAGAAAAGAACGAAGGCTATCTTTAGAGGAGATTAAACACTATTGTAAAATAGTCACTGCAATAAAGAAAACAATTGAACTTCAGGAGACAATTGATCAAATCTATCCTGATGTGGAAAAGGATTTAATGGATTTTTTAACATCAAAGTAGCCAGTGATATTTATATCTATTGTATCACCAACCCTGCTGGAGAGAAAGTAACTGGTAAGATTGGAACAATGAGAATTCAAAGAATGTTGTGAAGCAAATAATTTAATGTGTAATTTTCTTTTTCTCTTTCCAGTCATGGTAAAGGGTAGGACCAAAAAATACAAAAAGAATAACCATCAATCCTATAAGTAAAATAGTTGCTCCAAGCATTTTAAACTTACTCCTTAAAATGAAGAATGTGACTTATTATTAAACAGGATATATATGTTAGAAAAGCAGAAATGATTAAATACCAATGAAGTTCTTGTCGACTTAACACAATACCTATAATAATCCCAGTAAATACTAAATTACCTAAATCCATTATCTTGTTTGCATAAAGGTCTTTTTCTTTTTCAGATAGTTTCATTTTGACACCTTATCATAGGTTATTATAACAACTACATATGTAATTTGTCAAGAAGAAAAAATCAAAATCTTACATTTTATGGAATATAAATAATTAAATAAAAATCGTAACTATTTCCCAAAATAAATGAAGTGTAAATAAATGGGAAACTAGGGAACAGGAGGAAAAGATGGTTAAGAAGGGAAAATGTTTAGCAGATTATAGTAGCATAGTTGGAGAGGATGTAATCTCTGAGATTATGAAATTAGCACAAAAGGTGGCTGGAAAAAGCATTAAATATATCACTACTCCTTCTATTCATCGCGAGGTACAATCTACACTTAATTGCCTGATTCCTCTTTTAAATGAATTAGGTATTGTAACTTCTATGGAGATAGTTCCTTATGAAGATGAGTTCCTTGATGTAGATAAGGTGTTAAATAAATCACTTCATGGTGAGGAAGTGGAGGTAAAAGATAGTGATTTGAGGATGTTTTCAGAGTACACTAAAAAGATAGCTAACACTATGAATTTCCAGCAAGATATAATTATCATCCATGATATTTTACCAATAGGTTTAGTTCAGGAAAGAAATAAGACATTTAATAATTGGATATGGTGTTGTCATATAGACCTTTCAAATGCCTCTAATAAAAGTTGGGAATTTATTAAAGGATTTGTAGCCAGATATGATTCTGCAATATTTTCTACTCCATGTTTTGCTCCTAAAGAACTTACAATTCCACAGTTTATAATACCTTTAGCAATTGACCCGTTAGATGACCGTAACAAAAATTTATCTAATGCAAAAATTAAGCAAATATTAGAAAAATACGGTATAGATTTAGAAATGCCTATAATTACCCAAATTGCTCACTTTGATTTAACCAAAGATCCATCATGGGCAATTAAGATATACCAATTAGTAAAAAGGCATATTGATTGTCAGTTAATCTTAGCAGTGGAAGAGACTGAAGATGTCAAAGAGACAAAAGAACTTTTCTCTTCAGTAAGAGAAACTGCCTCTGCTGATTCTGACATCCACATTATTTTTGTTAAAGATGATGTAGAGATAAATGCAATTCAGTGGGCATCAAGTATAATCTTACAAAATTCTATTAAAGAGCGGTTTGGTTTAGAGGTTACTGAGGCTTTATGGAAGGAAAAACCAGTAGTAGCTCACGCATTCGGTAGAGTACCATTACAGATCTATCATGAAGTAACAGGTATTTTAGTCTCTTCTATTGAAGGAGCATCTTATTATATTAGATATTTGTTGACACATCCTGATATTGCCACAAGATTAGGGTATTATGGACACATGCACATCAAAAATAACTTCCTTTTAACCAAATACCTGCAAGATTATCTCCTGATGAGTATCTCTCTTTGGTATCCGGGAGAAAATATTATTTATATTTAACTCTCAGACCTATAGTGTAACAAATTTAAGTTTATTTAAAATGTTTGAGGGGGAAAATGGGATTAAATAAGAAGGATATTTTAGCTGTTTTAATTATAGCTTTATTAGTTATTTTTTTCTTTGGCTATGTGCTATTTACAAATTTAACCTTCGTCTTTCGAGATTTTAGTAGATATTTTTATCCCCTTTATCAATATGGTGTTTTATGTATTAAGCAAGGTATCATGCCTTTCTGGAATCCACATATTTATTCTGGGATGCCATTTTTTGCGCTAATTCAACTTGCAATATTTTATCCACTATCGATTATCTTTTATCTTTTCCCATTTATGTTTTCGCTTAAATTATTTATTATTAGTCATTACTTTTTAGGTGGATTATTTATTTATATCCTTATGCGTGATTGGAATCTGGACAGAGTCTGTGCATTAATCAGTAGTATTACCTATACATTTAGTGGATACATGTTATCCTGTGTTGACTTAACTAATACCTTAATTTCTGCCACCTGGATTCCGTTAATCTTCTTTCTTTATTCAAGAGTTGTAACCAGAGAAAGTTTTGTTTTGACTGCTTTCACTGGGGTAGCACTTAGTGTACAACTTTTAGGAGGAGACCCAGTCGTCTTCTATCTCACCTTAATTGTCTTATTTTTATTCACCTGCCTTCATTTTTCATTCAAAGCCTTTTTTAGATACATTCTTGCGGTTGTAATAGCAATGGGGCTGACCTTGTTTCAAACCTTACCTTTTTTTGAGTTGACCTCATTATCCTTAAGGGCAAAAGGGATTGGTATCTGGGAGGCGACTACATGGTCTCTTTCCCAATATGAGTTTTTAAATTTAATCTGCCCTTTTTTTACTGATGCAAATAGTCTTTTACAACAACGATTCTTTGAAAGTATATCTTCAGGAATTATACCTCTTTTTTTAACACTAATAGCAATCTTTTTTATTCCTTTAAAAAATAGAAAACTTATTATCTTTTGGATAGTGATGCTCTTAAGTTTTATCACCTTATCTTTGGGTGAAAATTTAGGGGTGTACAAATTTTTTTATGACCACCTTCCTTTTTTTAATATGATTCGGTATCCAATAAAATCCTTCTGTATTATAAATTTATCAATAAGTATATTAGCTGGATTTGGATTTAAGTATCTATTAGATAATTTAAAACAAAAAAGGTATTTTCTCCTCATACCTGCATTTAGTCTAATTATGGTTTGTATCTTTTGTTGGATATTTAGTTGCAATAAGGGATTTTTCTTATTTAAGGTAGTAAATGAACCACTTTATAATCATATCTATAGTCCTCTAATAGGTATTCTTCTTTTATGTGTAATTTCTTTTTTGATTTATGTAGGGAAAAGAATAAAAATCCAAACATTTTCCTTTTCTGCTACATGTCTTGTGATTCTGAATTTAATTATTTTTGGATTTGAGCTTAATCCAGTTATTGACGAGCATCTTTATACTTATATTCCTAAAACTGCTCAGTTTATCAAAAAGGAAGATGGATTTTCAAGATTTTTATTAAATTCTACAACTGAGAAAAGATACACTTCAATTAGAGATAAGTCTTTTGTAGAGGGATTTATAAACTTCCAATCTGTCTTAGCTCCTAACATGAGTTTGAATTACCTCCTTTTTGATGCCTACGGCTATGAAGCGGTGCCCATTAGAGATTATGATAGGTTTATATATTATGTTAATAGTGAGGGATTATCAAAGACATTGAAACTTATTTCGATGATAAATGTGAAGTACATCATTTCAGAGGAGCCAATTTTAGAAAAAGGAATAAAACTTAATTTTTTAATCAAAGAGGGTGATAGAATAATTAGGATATATGAGAATCAAAATGTTTTACCAAGAGTATATTTAGTTTATAAAGTAATAGTGGTAAAGGATAGGAAGAAGGTTTTTAGCGTGCTGACTTCACCTTACTTTGACTCAACAAAACATGTAATTTTAGAAGAAGAAATTCACATACAGGAAGACAGAATCCATAGGGCAGAGGTTGAAATTGTAGAGTATCAGCCTAATAAGGTTGTACTTAAAGCATCTTCTAATATAGATTGCATATTATTTTTAAGTGATACCTATTATCCTGGGTGGAAGGCATATATAGATGGGAAAGAAACAAAAATCTATCGTGCTAATTATATCTTCCGCGCAATTAAATTCCCTGCGGGTTGTCATAAAGTGGAATTTATGTACTTTCCTATAAGTTTTAAGGCTGGTTTGTTAGGGAGTTTACTTACTTTAATACTTTTACTGGTTAGTCTGGTATTTTCACTAAAGAAGAATGATGCCCATTATATTATAGATTGAGCGAAAGATTTTAGGAGCATATCTTCTTTTAAAATAGTAATTTTACCGCGCTGGAATTTCAAACAGCCTTTATCTTGAAAATCTCGTATAATTTTACGCATTGATTCTCTTGATGTACCTGCTAAGCTCGCCAGGATTTGATGAGTTAATTTAGTATCAATTAGTATACCTTCTTTTGTTACTACGCCGTGTTCATCCGAGAGTTTAAATAGTGTCTGTATAGTTCTTCCTGAGGCACTTAAGAATCTTAGGCTTTGAATTAATTCATCTGCCCGCCGTAATCTCTGACATAGAATAGTAAGTATTTTAATAGTAATTTGTGGGTAGCGGTGTAATATTCTCATGAAGACCTCCCGCTCCATAGTAATCAAATTTGTCTCTTCTAATGCAGTAATAGTAGCAGATCTTGGCTCTCCATCAATAATAGACATCTCTCCAAAGAAAGCTAATGGATGAAAAGTACTAAGCACTATCTCTTTCCCTCCCACTGCCTCTGCTGTTACCTTTACTTTACCTGACTTAACAATGAAAAATGTAGAACCTATCTCTTCGCTACTAATAATTGTATCACCTTTTTTGTAGGTCACTTCTTGAGTAGCGTTTGCTAATAGTTCTAAATCCTCTTTTTCTAATGAACTAAAAATAGATACCTTACTTAAAAAATCACTTTTAGTCATTCTTTGCCTCATTAAAAGACTCTTTAATTCCTATCCCCTAAGTCTCCTTAACCTATCCATCAAGGGGTGATGACTCTTAATCCCATTATGGATAGCAAATTCATCTGCAACAAGTATTCCTTTTTTCACTGTAACCCAGTTTTTCTCAGGACGAATAACTTTCAAATTCTATACATAAAAATAAATTTCCCATTTCCCCATTATTTGCCCTTTCTCCTTCATTACACCTGAACGGTTACCCAAAATCCTTATGTTCTTCAATAAAGTATATAATGGGAGCAGTATCAAACATTATTCTTCTATGTCGTTCAATTATTCTCTTTATTCCCATGATGCCCTTCCCTTATTAACATATTCTTGAGCGTCTATTCCTTCCCAGATTTCTTTCCCTACCCCTTTTATATCATAAATATTGAACTTTCGATCTCTTTCTATATATCCAGAGATTTCCAACATCAATTTAGAAAGAAGAATCATCTTTTCATTATTTGCAAGTTGTGAAATTTCTTTATAAATTGTCTCCGTATTTGTATTGATCATTTTAATTCCTCCTTTTATTAGCCTGCAATTTCATATAATGTTTTGCGGATAAAAGAAGTTGCCAAAGGCAATTGGGACGAAACGAAGTGAAGTCTTTTATTCGCTGTTGTGCGAGTGCGATAGCACCGAGTGAGCGATAGCGAACGAGAGTTGCGAAGACGCCTAACCAAATGTTGATCCGATCAAGTCACCAACATTAATGTGTTGAACTAAGCCACTTTGTGGCAGTTTTTTTGCCAGCTTTGTAGAACTATCTTCATTATAAAGTTTATCATATAGGACATTTGATGTCAAGAAGAAAAAGATACATTTCAGCAAAATCAACCTGTACGGTTAAATGATAGGAGAGTGTTGCGTAGGGCTTAAACCTATATCTATGGTCCCAGGTATTGCTTTACCTCATTTTCTACCATCTCCTGAGCCTGTCAGGAGCAGGCTTTTTGTATCTCTTGACATTTTGGAGTTCCAAAAAACAACCCAGTCACAATAGTTATACTGGACACTGCCATTAACTGAGTTATTTAGGGACGGTTTATTTTCATCGTTTTCACGGTGATTTCTTTTGGAAATTAGAAATTAGATCTTCACTTCTTTCCACAATTTCTAATTTCATATCCATTTTTTAACCGCAAGCTTTCACGCTAAAGTGAACCGTTTCTAAAATCGCAATTTGTAACGGTGTTGAATATAACCTATTTTTGTTGTGTAGCTTGTGAATTCTTTGTGCACTTTGTGGTTAAAAAATCAAACCACAAAGATATTTTAAAATGCAACATACCACTTTACTGAATGTTTATACTACTCTTTATTCTCTCTACCCCAAAAATCACTCCATTTTTAACCGTAAGCTTCCACCCTCAACTTAACTATAGAAAGAATTAAGGATAATTCTTGATAAATAATCGATATTATGTTATAATGGATAATCCAAAATCTGAGGTGGAAAAACAATTATGAAGGGAAGGTCTTCTGGTAGTTTCCAGAGAACAGTGCCACTTTCGGAAAAGGTAAATCCCTCAAAGACAAAGGCAAGCTATCGGGAGGGTGTTTTAACTATTACCATGCATAAGTCGGAGAAAGTCAAGGCGAAAAATTAGAGTTGGAGTGACAGCACTTGTGCTGTTAGAATAAAAGGTGGAGGGTCGAGTTTTGATGGAGAGAAATAGAGATGGAGTTGAATGTAATTAAAGATGATGAAAATCAAAGATTAGATGTTTATTTGACTAACAAATTAGGATTATCCAGAGTCAGAATTCAAAGTTTAATTAAATCTAATCAAGTAACTTTAAATAATAAAATAGGCATAAAACCACATCATAAGATAAAATCAAACGATAGGATAGTAATTAATTTACCTCTACCTGAAGATTTTAATATTATTCCTGAAGATGTTCCTTTAGATGTTTTATACGAAGATGAGGATTTAATAGTAATCAACAAGCCAGCAGGTATGATAGTTCATCCTACTCATAAAATAAAATCTGGGACATTAATCAATGCCTTGTTGTCTCATACTAAAGGAAAACTTTCGGCTATTGGAGTTCCCCTTCGCCCAGGGGTAGTACACCGATTAGACAAGGATACCTCTGGAGTAATAGTAGTAGCCAAAAGTGACCATGCATATTGGTCATTAGCCAGGCAATTCAGTGCACATACAATTAATAGATATTATTTAGCATTAGTTCATGGAGTTATGGAACAAGAGAAAGGGGAAGTAAATATTCCTATTGGTAGACCGTTTAAGGGTGGTGTAGGAATGAAGGCAAAAGGAAGATTACCCAAAGAGGCTATTACTTACTTTAAGGTAAAAGAAAGCTTTAATTCGGGATATTCACTATTGGAGGTAAAATTAGCTACAGGAAGAACTCATCAAATACGCGTACATCTAAGTTACATTGGACACCAGGTGGTTGGGGATAAGAGATATGGCAAAAAGAGAGACCCTCACATGAAAAGGCAGGCACTACATGCCTCTTTGCTTGGATTTTACCACCCAATTATGAAGAAATACATGGAATTTGCCTCTCCCCTTCCAGAAGACATAAGTCAATTTATAAAAAAAATTAACTCAACGGAAGATTTAACATTGAATTAACCGTATTTAACATTTGTCTTGGGCTAAAAGGCTTGAATATAACTGCTGCAGGTCCAAGTTCTTCTAACTCATCCCTTTCTTCTCCTAATGCAGTAAGAAAGATAACGGGGATCTTTTGAGTCTGAGGATTTCTTTGTAATTCATGGTATACACCAAAACCATCTAATTTAGGCATCATAATATCAGTAATGACTAAATCTGGTTTTTCTGCAAATGCCTTTTGTACTCC
This sequence comes from bacterium, assembly GCA_040754115.1. Classification (GTDB taxonomy): domain Bacteria; phylum UBA9089; class CG2-30-40-21; order CG2-30-40-21; family SBAY01; genus JBFMDD01. The sequence goes on along the minus strand of JBFMDD010000035.1, from coordinate 1,919 downwards.
TTCTTCCCCATCAATAGCTGTGAGAACTTCTAAACCACCACTAGTTAGCTTACTTTTGATAACCCGTAGAATAAAACGATTATCATCTATTACTAAAACTTTTTTATTTGCCATTATCAATCCTCCATTTATTTTCCCTTCATTAGCGTATTTGGACTTTCGCCACTTTGTAGCATTTTGATCACGAAATACAGAAAAGACGGAATCCCACCACGATAAAGAAAAATGATATTTCCTTTCGTAACATTTTAGCCATCTGAAGTTGTGTAAGTTGGGGTTTCTTAAATTTTGAGCTTTCGTGTTTATATTTTTTGGTAACCGTTCACCGCAGAGACACAGAGACGCAGAGAAAAACACACCCCTTACCACTCTCAAAAGGCTTATCATTACCCACAAGTCCCAATACAGTTTATTGACAATTATCAATCTAACCATTTACAATTAATATTTGATGGTGATAAAATTAACAAATAATAGTCAATGGTTAATTGTGAATTGCCAATTACCAATTATCCAGATTGCATATCTGTGTTATTTGGTCGCATTTCGCCTCCAGAATCTATCCTCTCAAGATGTGGGTAACGATAAGGATTAAATCAGGGGCTCAGGGGTTCAGGAATCAGGGACAGGAACAGGTTTTCCCTTTCTTACACCTAGTGACATGTTGAGTAAATTATGCACGATTTTCAGAGAGTATCACCATCTAATTTCTGGTAAAAGGGTTAGGGTTAAGATGCCAGTTTGGTTTAGGGGTTAAGAAGTTGGGCTTTTTCTTTCACCAACCTCCTAACCTAACTTCCATACCAGCTTCCTAACCATAACCAGTAACCTTTTTTTATGTTATTCTATACGGATATTGATGCAAAACTTCCTCAACACGACACTAGAAAAACGCAAAAGTTCAACTCTGTTATTCAGCTTTGCTAAACTTATTGTATAGCCAGCCCAATATCCAGCCACATATAAACCCATCAACTAATCCGTAGACAAGACCAATGATGCTGCCAAGATAACTTACCGTGTATCCAATGTAAAACCTTGATAACAATCCAAGATGCTGACCACCTTCAGGTGGGGGTTGTACGATTAAAACCCAGATTGTGGCTATGAATACTGTTAAGCCCCAGCAAATACCTCTATAGCTAATCCTAATGCAACCTTATTTAACTTCATTTCTTCTCACCTCCTTAGACTCTTTTGAACGCTCTCGGATAAAATTGAGGGTTGATTTTATTAGCCCTTCCAAACAGACAATCTTCTTTTCACCCCCACCGAAGGAACAAGGAACAAGGAACAAGGTGCAAGGAACAGGGGCTTTCCCTACTCTTCACCTCTTGCCAATTGATTTTCACAAGTGCTGTTTCCAACCCCATTAGCATCCTTCTCTTTTCCATTCACCTTAATCCTTGAACCTCGATCCTTGAACCTTTTTATCCGAAAACCTTCTCTTTTGAAATAGATTAGCACAATTCTTAACCGATGTCAACTAAATTTTTTAGCACTGTCCCAAAAATGTTAGTTGCATAAACTTTGGCATATGATATATAATGAGGGACACCCTAAAAAAAGAAAGGAGGTGTCCCCCTGATGGAAATAAAAGTTTCCATCTCTGCCATCATTAGTATACATGATGGTAAGGTAAATGTCAACGAAATTTTGTATGAAACTGGTAAATTTTGTGATTCATTAAAGAAGGGGATGGCAGAGAAGATAATTGAACATTATCAAGAAGCAGTAATAAACAAGATGTGTGAAGCTGAAGAAGAATTAGGGATAGAGGAGCATATTAAGAAAGGGATAGATGAAGAGGTATGTAAAGATAAGAGATATATTCGTCATGGATACAGGGAACAGAAGAGAAAGATAAAGGCAGATTTTGGTGAGATAGAATTTGGGGTAATGAATATTAAATGCAAAGG
>JBFMDD010000034.1:0-2902 GCA_040754115.1 bacterium | reverse complement strand
AGGAGCAAAATACTTTAATAATGCATTTCTTGTTCCAGAACTTACTGGTTCAAGTGGTGGTGCATTATTAGAGAGATTAAAAGATAAATATTACAATATATATCGCTGGGAACGAATTGATGAATTTGGAAAAGTAATTACTTCTAAATTAGGATTTGAAACCAATCACCAGACTAAGGGGTTGGTAGTAGAAGATATTAGAGAGTATATAAATTTTGATTTAGGAAAAATTAACAGTGCAGAACTCATTAGAGAATTGATGAGTTATGTAGAATTACCAAATGGTAAATTAAGTGCTATTGCAGGATGTAATGATGATAGAGTAATTGCTTTTGGGATAGCATTACGAGGTTATAGAAGCAGACAACGCAGATGGGAAACACCACTAAAACCTAAACCAGAACCTATACTGACAGCAGAATATAAGCCAGAAAATAATGTATTATTAGTGCCAAATCGTAGATATGAGCATCCATCTGTAAAACAATATGTATATACTGATTATGGAGTAATTTGAAAAATTGAACATTGGCGGGGATGGGACTTAAGCCCATAACCCTAATTGAAGGGTGAAAGATAGATTATCTCTTTCAATCTATCCGCCCCGCCTGAAAGCCTAAAGAAAGAGGAGGCGATTATTGCTTCCTCTTCTTTTTTATAGATGAAGTATAAAAAGGATAAAAAATTATGGCTCTATTACAACTACAACAAAAGCAGGATTTACAAATACCTGCACAAGAAAAAAATATTGTTAATTATGTAATGGAAAACTTTCAGATAGCTAAAAGTGCCAAAGAACAGCATTTTAAAGCAGGATTTGATAATACTGGAGCCAAATCTACTTTTGATTTGTTTTTAGATTATTATTTAGGAAAACAATTAAGTAGTAATCCTAAACTAACAGATGTTGTTTTTAATAACATGACTACTATTATTCAGTCATCATTATCTATAACTTTGCAAACTCCTCTAACTATTGAACTTATCCCTGAAAGCGATAATGAAGATGAGCAGAAAAAAGTTTATGAATTAAACCAAGTACTACAACATTATTGGTTAAAAGAATTAGAAATGCAAAAAAAGTTAGAGGAATTATTATTAAATCTTAAAATCTATGGTACTGCTTATCTTTATCCACATTATATTATTGAAAATAATCTTATCCATCTTAAAATGGATGTTATCTCACCTAAATATATCTATCCTGACTCCTCTTGTATAGAACATAAAAATGCAGAATTTATAATCTATTCTGCACCTATTCCACTGGTTAAAATTAGACGCTGGTATGAAAGAGGTAAATATGTTACTGAGGAATATGATACATCATTATCTACTACTAGAAAAAATCGTGTAGTAGAAATATTGCATGATAATCTTTCTTTTCTTTCTCCAACTACAGGTCAACAATCTACTACTAAAAGAAGCACTTTACCTTCTGCAAATTTAATTATAGGGTTCTTTAAAGATGATACTAAAGAAATGACAATGATACATTCTGTTGCTTTTGTTCATTGTGGACAAAGACATAAACAAGATGTATCAATTAATGATTTAAGAAATTCTTATGTGCGTTGTCCTATATGTAATTTTCCTATTCCTCATAATCAGTTGATAATAGATACTTATGGAAGGACTATATCAAATTTAAAATATCCACGAGGAAGAATGATTGTTATAGCAAATAATATTTTATTGGATGATAGACCTAATCCTTACTATAATTTTCCATTTCTTAAATTTATAAACATAAATTCTACTAAATATTGGGGATTAGGAGATGTAGAATATTTACTGGGAGAACAGATTGCATTGAACAAAATGGTATCTAAAACAATGGAAATTATTGATAAACATACTAAGAGACCACTTTTTACTGATGAAGGTGCTATCCAAAAAGAAGTTGAATTTACTGAATATGGTTTAAAGATTGAAAAACAACCAGGTTCAGGAGTGGCTTGGATGGATATGCCACCATTTCCAAATGAAATCTTTACTACAATAGAGTTATTGAAAGCACAAATGGATAATAAAGCAGGATTAATGGACAGAGGTAGAGCTAAAACTGCCACAGAAGTTTCTTTAATAAGTGAACAAGAACAGAATAGACAAACGACTTTATTGAGTAATGTAGAGTTAGAACTTGAAAAGGTAGTCCTGCATTTATTACATATTCTAACCAATTATCATACTTATACTGAACAAATAGCATTGCAATTTAATAAACCAGAAATAGTCCTTTTCAAAGGCACAGATTATCAGAATTTAATGTTTCAAACAAGAGTTAAATTCCAAACAGATATAGTGCAATCTAAATTAGTTAAACATAATCAAGCATTACAAACATTGCAGTTAATAACTACATTAATAAGTTCTCAATTACTGCCTGTAGAACAAGGAATGAATATGGTTAATAAACTCTTAAAAGATTTAGGGTTACCTGAAAATTCAACAGGAGTAACGGTAGAACAATCTCAATAATTGTAACTAGTAGGTGCTTAGATATGGCTTTATTATCATTTTTAATCGGATTTACACTTGGAGCAATTTATACCTGGTTCATTGTCTTAAAAACAAGTAGAAAAGTAGTTATAGATGACATTAAAGAATTTATCGAAAGCTGTAAAGAAAAAATAGTTAATGTGATATTGGACTATAAAGATTATTTAGCACCACATATTCTGAAAAAGAATGATGAAGAAGAATCAAAATGTCAAATTACGCCGTATGGCATAATTTAAAAGGAGGTAAAGTAAAAATGGCACAAGAAATCAACTCACCAGTAATAGGAGAATATCAGGAAATACCAGGTACAAAACCTATCCAAAAACCTAAAACTACTAATGATATTAATTCACCAGTGATAGGAGAAGAACCAGAAATTGCAGGGGGGAAATAGATA
>JBFMDD010000033.1:0-5877 GCA_040754115.1 bacterium | reverse complement strand
CAACACCGTTACAAATTGCGATTTTAGAGACGGTTCACTTTAGCGTGAAAGCTTGCGGTTAAAAAATGGATATGAAATTAGAAATTAGGGAAAGAAGTGAAGACCTAATTTCTAATTTCCAATTTCCAAAAGAAATCACAGGGGAAAGGAATTTTTTTATTATGAGTTTAGAGCTTAAACTTAGCAATTTGCCTACAGAACCAGGGGTATATCTATTTAAGGATAAAGATGGAGAGGTAATCTATGTTGGTAAAGCCGCTTCATTGGCTAAGCGAGTGAGGTCTTATTTCCAAAAAAGACCTACCTTGCCAAAAGATGTGATGATAAGTTCTAAAATTGCTGATTTTGATTATGTGATATCTAATTCTGAAGTAGAAGCATTGATATTAGAGAATAATTTGATTAAAATATATAAACCAAGATATAATGTCAACTTTCGTGATGATAAAACCTACCCTTTAGTTAAAATTACTACCCAGGAAGAGTTCCCAAGAATTTATACCACAAGGAAATTTCTGGATGATGGAGCAAGATATTTTGGTCCCTATGCTCATACAGGTAATTTGCGTAAAACATTAAAACTAATCAAAGAAGTATTTTTAATCCGTAGTTGTAAATATAAACTTAAGAAAGCTAAAAGACCTTGCCTTAATTTTCATATTAAAAAGTGTGTTGCTCCATGTGCAGGAAATATAAGTAAAGAAGATTATCAAAAGATAGTAGAGCAGGTATGTTTGTTTTTAAGCGGAAGGGTAACAGAGTTACTCAAGAAACTGAACTTAAAGATGAAAAAGGAATCACAAGCCTTAAGATTTGAGAAAGCAGCTATAATTCGTGACCAGATTCAAGCACTACAAAATGTAATGACTAAACAACAAGCAGTATCTTTATCCAGAGCGGATCAGGATGTAATAGGCATAGCAGAGTTAAATGGCAGAAAACAAACATGTGTAGTTGTCTTTTTAATTAGAGATGGTAGGTTGATTGGAGAGGAACATTATTTCCTGAAAATAGGGTTTAAGGAATCACTAAAAGATGTAATTACCGCTTTTGTTAAGCAATATTATTATAGAAAAATATCTATCCCTAAAGAATTAATTTTACCATGTATAATAGAGGAAAAAGAGCTAATTAAAAAGTGGTTGGAAGAAAAAAGAAACACAAAAATTAAAATATATGTCCCCAAACGAGGTGAAAAAAAATATCTGGTTGATTTAGCAACCAAAAATGCCACCTTATCCCTTTCAACTCATAAACAAAATGAGGAGGTAAGAATACTTACATCATTACAAAATTATCTCAAACTACCTAAAGTCCCGCTCCATATCGAGGCATTTGATATATCCTGCATGGCTGGTAAGGAATCAGTTGGCTCTTTAGTGGTTTTTGAATCGGCTAAACCTAAAAAGAGTGAATATCGACGATTTAAAATCAAAAGCCACGATTTACATGATGATGTAGGAATGTTAAAAGAGGTTGTCAATCGAAGGTACACAAGAGTGTTAAACGAAAAGAAACCACTACCAGATTTAATATTAGTCGATGGTGGTAAACAGCAGTTAAATGCAGCCTATAAAGTATTACTTTCTTTAGAATTATCAAATATCCCATTAATAAGTATAGCAAAACCGCAATCAGCCAATGAAAGAGAAAAGATATTTACCTTATCTTCCTGTTTTACTCCACCAAAGGATTCTAATGTCTTGCATTTAATCCAACAAATTCGTGATGAAGCACACCGCTTTGCCATCACCTACCATCGGAAGATAAGAAGGAAACTCAACGGATAAGGGTCACATCTTGAATTGTGAATTAACGAGGAGTAATTCACACAAGATGTGACCCCTCAATTCACTTCAATTCAAGATGTGACCCTTCAATTCACTTCCCAATCACCAATTCACTCCTTCATATCCAACAACTCATATATCTTAACAGGTTTTTGTCTCCCTTTTACTGTTTCAAAACCCAACTCTCTTACCTTCACCTTGTCTTTCACCTTTTGATATGTGAATTCACTGATAATAATATTCGTTTTAAATTTTTTATTTGTGCCTTCAAGTCTTGCTCCTAAATTAACATTATCCCCTATTACGGTGTAATCTTTCTTCAACTCAGAGCCCATATTTCCAACTACCATCTTACCTGTATTAATTCCAATACCAATATTGAAAGTAGGCTGGTTTTTTTTAATCCTCTCTTCATTAAGAATACGCAGTTCCTTCATCATATCCAGAGCTGTAAGACATGCCCTTTGTGCATGGTCAGTCTGTCCTTCTAATGGCGCACCATAAAAAGCCATAATCTCATCTCCAACATATTTGTCCAGAGTACCATCATATTTAAATACTATTTCTGTCATCCGTTGCAGATATTCATTTAATAAAGAAACTACCTCTTTGGGAGGAATACTTTCAGCTAATGTAGTAAATGAGCGAATATCTGAAAATAGCACTGTTAGTTCTTTTTCTTCACCCCAGAGTCTTAATTTCTCTGGGTCTTTAAGAATCTCATCAACTACCGTCGCATTTACAAAATGTTGGAAGGCATCTTTGGTTCTTTTACGCTCCTTCTCTACAGTCATGTATCGATATACCAAAATAAACAGGTAGCTACCAATGATGTTTACCCCGGGCCGAAATATCTCTATCCAAATACGATTAGAATCAAATAGATAAATAGCTACTAATAAATGAATAATGAGTATTTCTAATGCAAAAATTGCTCCTCCAAATGGCGTTAGTCTTGGTATAAGCAATCCAATAAGAAGTGATAGAAAAACCATTACCATCAGATTTATATAAAAAGGTGGTATTTGTAAGAAGGAATTACTTAAAATATTATCGATAATATTGGCATGAATCTCAACACCAGGATACACAGAAGAAAAAGGTGTTACTCGCAGGTCCATTAATCCAGCAGCGGTAGAACCAATTAAAACTATTTTATCTTTAAAAATCTTTGGGTCAAATTCTGGTGGCTTATCATACAACATCTGAATGTAGGAATAAAAAAGAATGTAATATGGGTAGTATTTATAAGTTTGCTTTCCTCCTTTATAATTTATATACATCGTCCCATCTTCGTTAATTGGGATTTTATTCTTCTTATCTAGATATATCCCTTCACCTGGGACTACTTCAATCTCTTTTACATTAAGCAGGTCAAAAGCTACTGCTAAAGATAAAGAGGGATAAAGTTTATCATTAAAATTGATTAATGTATACGCTCTGCGTACAGGTCCGTCATCATCAGGAATCATATTTATGTGCCCAACTCCATTAACAGCATCACATAGTAAAGGTAGTGGCGGAATAACACTATCAAATTTTTTAATTGTCTTGAACATGGGATTAAATTTAATAGGAATGGCAAATTTAGTTATCCAATCATCAGATTCATTATCTATTTTTTCTTCTTCTTTAGATTGAAATATATCTGCCAGGTAAACATTGTTTGATATACTCGCACTTTCAGCTAACATACTATCATAATCCTGATAAAAGGAATTAATTAAATTTTTTAATATATCTGATTTTTGTTGGATATCTATATCTGTGCGGATTATTTCATCTACTTTCATAATTGCTTCTTCCACTTGTTGTTTTCTAACTAAAGACCTGCTTGTCTCTGTAAAGAGCACATCAAATACTATTGCTTTTGCTTCTTTTAAATATTTAATCAACATACCATGCACCTCGCGTGTCCATGGCCACCTACCATATAAACTCTCCATGTGTTTTATACTTTCCTCATCTATATCAATAATAACAATATCATCCCTTGCCTCCTTGGTATCTGTTAGAAATCTAAACCGATAATCCAATGTTTTTTTTTCAAAGGTATTAAAAATATCCTCAAAACACAATGAGGCTAACAAAATAAGGCATAAGACAAATAAAGATAGTACTACACCTAAAAGATATTTATACCTTTTCCATAAATTATAAAAAGAGACTTTTTGCATCCCTTAAGCACCTCCTCATTTTGGAAATCCTGCAATTAAAGTAGCAGGTTTCAATTAAAGGAACATGGCATTTTAATGCCCTGCGTTTCACCGATTATTTATTGCATCTTTATTATTTCCTTTACACCTCTGAGATATAACCTGACCAGGATTAACGCATTAATATTGTATCACAAAAAGTATATTTTTAGCAAGGGATTTTTGCTACAAGCTACTATCCTGATATCAAATTGGAGAAGAGCCAAAAAATTATAGTTGACATAAATCTTTTTTTTATGTATACTCTTTATATGACAAAGAAGCAGTGGCATCCATTTTTCTCGCATATATTAAAAGAGTTATGTGAACCAAAAGGATTTCAGGTAGAAACAGAAGTCGAAGTTGGCAGACTGCCCATGAAGATAGACATAGTTATAATTAAGAAGGGCAAAGATGCTGATATTAAATCTTTACCATTAGTATTCCAATCATTCACTATACTGGATACTGCCATTAACTGAGCTATTTAGGAACGGTTTATTTTCATCGTTTTCACGGTGATTTCTTGCAGAAATTAGAAATTAGGTCTTCAGTCCTCTCTCCAATTTCCAATTTCTAATTTCGAATTTCCAATTTCAACTCCATTTTTTAACCGCAAGCTTTCACGCTAAAGTGAACCGTTTCTAAAATCGCAATTTGTAACGGTGTTGAGTATAAATGCTTTAAAAATATCAAATTCTGACAACGGGGTTGCAATCCAGCACAAACTATGTATTTGATAAAGAATTTAAAATTTAAATGATAATAAAAGGGCTGGACTTCGTGAATACAAGCCAATGTTTAAATAGGAGCAGGTTTAATGATTTTTTCCATAGGACACAGTAATCACTCCATTGACGACTTCCTTAATCTTTTAGAGATGCACCAAATTCAACTATTAGTTGATGTGCGCAGCTCTCCCTATTGTAAATATGCCACCTGGTTTAATAAAAATAACTTAATCCAGAAAATAGAGGAAAAGGGGATGAACTATCTATATTTAGGTAATAAATTAGGTGGTTTCCCTCAAGACACATCGTACTTGAAAGAGGATGGGAAACCTGACTATAAAAAGATGAGTCAACACAAAGAATATCTTGAAACCCTTGAATGGCTAATTGAAGAAAGTCAAGGCATAAGAACTACCATTATGTGTTCAGAGGCAGAGCCGCAACGCTGTCATCGACATATGCTTATTACCAAGTCACTATTAGAAAGAGGGATAGAGGTAACTCATATCTTAGCTGATGGAAGCCTGCATAAACCAAATCTGGATGAGTTTGAAGAGGAACCTGCACAATTATCACTTTTTTATGAGAAACGCTCATGAGCCTCCGATTCACATATGAGAATGAAAAATGGTAACCGTTCAGGTAGCTAAGAATTTTGCAGTTTATCAGGTTCAAGGTTCCATGTTCAGGGTTCAAGGTTACTAAGTGATAAAGATTATACTGGACACTGCCATTAACTGAGCTATTTAGGGACGGTTTATTTTCATCGTTTTTCCTGTGATTTCTTGCAGAAATTAGAAATTGGAAATTAGAAATTAGGTCTTCAGTCCTCTCTCCAATTTCTAATTTCAACTCCATTTTTTAACCGCAAGCTTTCACACTAAAGTGAACCGTCCCAAAATATTAAATCCTGACAAACAGCTAAGCAAATCAACTCAGGAGCACATCCCCAACTCTGAACCTTGAGCCGGGAACCCTGAACGGTTACGAAAAATGGAACCACGAATAGATACGAATGAACTCGAATAGTGAAAAGATATATTTTTAAGAGTGAAATTAGTAGATAAAAGGATAAGAGATTTTCTCTCTACTCTCTACTCTCTACTCTCTACTCTCTACTCTCTACTATCTACTCTATACTCTCAACACACTACTTCCTAT
>JBFMDD010000032.1:0-32197 GCA_040754115.1 bacterium | reverse complement strand
TCCATTGCGATTTATCCTTTTTTAACCGCAAAGAACGCAAAGAAATCGGCCGCAAAGAACGCAAAGATTAAAGGTAAAAGGAATCATAGAAAATTAACGAAACTCCAGTTTAATTGAGAAAGTTATAGATATTTCCGTGCAAAAGTTCGACCTGTATGGTTAAGTTCACTAATGAAAATGAAACTTTCATCTCACACTACAAGAAAAATAGAAACTGATAGAAATATAATGTCAATAGCTCAGTTAATGGCAGTGTCCGGTATAATTGCTGGTTCAAAGTTGCTGACACTGGGGTTAAGGGACAAAAGAGAGACTTCTTCTCTTTTTCCCTTAACCCCTTTTCTTTTTGTTTAGCAAATACAATAGTGAGTTTAAACAGCGTTCTTTAAAGCATCACCAGGTTTAAATACTGGTATATTCTTAGCAGCAATCTTAAGTGGAGCTCCGGTACGAGGATTTCTTCCTTCTCTTGCAGCCCGTTTCTTTACCGAAAAGCTACCAAAACCAATCAATTGTACCTTCTCACCCTTTGCTAAAGCTCCCTTAATACCATCTAACACTGCTTTGACTGATTCCTCGGCTTTCTTTTTTGTCAAACCTATTCCTGCTACCGCATTAACTAAGTCCGCTTTAGTCACTATCTATTCACCTCCTTTCCAATTGATAACGCTCTCGGATAAAATTGAGCGTTGATTTTATTAGCCTTTCTGAGCAGATAATTCCTTCTTCACCCCCACCGAAGGAACAAGGATCAAGGTACAAGATTACTCTCCCTTGCTCCTTTCTCCTTGAACCTTATTTTTATCCGAGAGGCTTCATTGATTTTTTTATTACAGCTCACACCCCTATACTAACTCTTCCTCTGCCTTGGCACTTCGCAACATTAAATCATTAACTGCTTGTCTTGGATTCTTCGCTTCAAAAAGTACCTTGTACACCTCATTTGTAATAGGAAGTTCAATATCTACTTTATTTGCTAGCTCCTTAGCAGCCTTAGTCGTAGGAACACCCTCTGCAATCATAACCATCTTAGATAAAGCTTCTTGAAGTGAACTCCCCTTCCCTATCATTTCCCCTAAGTGTCTATTTCGACTATACTTACTTGTACATGTAACTACTAAATCTCCCAGTCCGCTTAGCCCTAAAAATGTAGATTCTTTTGCACCCAATATTCTTCCTATTTGAATAATTTCAACTAGTCCTCTTGTAATAAGTGCTGCTTTCGTATTATCTCCCAATCCCAATCCATCTGAAATACCTGCTGCTATTGCAATAACATTCTTTAAAGCTCCACCCAACTCTACTCCTACCAAATCTGTATTAGTATATACTCTTAAATTTGGTGTCAGAAAAAGTTCTTGAATAAATTTCGCTGTCTTTTCATCTTGTGCAGCAGTTACTATTGCTGTTGGAATTTTGCGACTTACCTCCTCTGCATGAGAAGGTCCTGATATAACACCGATTTTTATTTCTTGTGGCAGGTACTCACTTAGCACTTCTGATATTCGCCTCATTGTAGAAATTTCTAAACCCTTTACCGCGGAAATTATCACTGCATTATGTGTAATCAGTGGAACTAATCGCTTTGCTACCTCTCTTACTACCTGCGAAGGAAGAGCTATTACTATCACATTTGCTTCTTTGACCACATCTTCTAAACAACTTGTTATCTCAATTTCTTGTGGAATAAAAATACCTGGTAAAAATTTTACATTCTCTCGCTTTTTACTTATTATTTCTACCTGCTCATCCGAAAATTCCCATATTTTAATTGACAGCCCTTTTTCATAAAGTAATATAGCTAATGTTGTCCCCCAAGAACCACCTCCCAAAATTCCAATCTTATTATTATCCATTGACAGTTATAATACCATATTATCCTCTAAAATGCAAGCATTTTTTTAATAAAATTAACAATTTTTTCCCATAAACATTAAGGTTTAGAAGGTTTATTTTTCTATTTTAGTTCCAAACTTATGTTCATGACCAGCTATAAGTCTTTTGATATTAGGTATATGCTTTATAACAATAAGCAAAGAAACCGCCAGTCCAAAGGTTTTTATTATATTTTCCTTTTCAAAAAATAAAAGTAATAATGATAGCAACAAAGCGCCTATAATTGAACCTAAGGCGATATATTTAGATATAGCTACAACTAAGACAAAGACCACCAAGACAATCAAAACAGGAATAGGTGTTAGTCCAAGAAATACACCTAATCCTGTAGCTACTCCTTTTCCTCCTTTGAATTTAAGGAATATTGTCCATGTATGCCCGCTGATAGCCCCTAACCCAGCAACCACTTTGTGAATTGTATCAAATCCTAATAAACTAACTACATAAACAGGTAAAAGTCCTTTGAGAATATCTATGATTAAAACACCAATTCCTGCTACTTTCCCTACTACTCTATAGACATTACTTGCACCAACATTACCACTTCCAACTGTCCTTATATCCACTTTCCCATAAATTCGTCCAACAAGATATGCAGTAGGAATCGAGCCTATTATGTAACTGACAATGATTATTAATACAATTTCCAAATTTGCCACTCACCTTACTGACTTCTTAGCTACCACAAGTAACATCTCTCCTGAATTTAAGCTGTTAATTAATCTTAGCATTAGCTTTCTACCTAATTTCCTTATTTGTCGTAATAATCCATTAGGAACTTTGTAATCATAATATCGTCTTAGATATGTTTTTGTTTGTAGATGTATTATTCTAAAATTAATCAATTCTAATATTCGTTTAATAGTGGGTATTGAGAATAAAAACAGATGTTCTGGAATTAAGAAAGTTTCTTGAAATGTTCTCTTCCAAATTTTACCATGAATACTTTTTGAATTAGGTGTGGTAATAAGAATCATACCATCAGGTTTTAATATTCTATAGACCTCTTTTAAAAAGATGTTTGGATTTTGAGTATGTTCTATTAATTCTATCATTACTATTGCATCAAAATATGCGTCTGGAAATCTAACCTCCTCAAGTTTTCCTGTTGCCACCTGAACTTTTGTCTTTTCCCGAGCATATTGTGACGCCCATGGGGATAATTCTACACCTTGAGCCTCCCAACCTGAAGCCTGAGCTAATTCTAAAAAATATCCTACTGCACAACCAACCTCAAGTAATCTTCCTTTATTAGGACTTAGATTGTTTATTAAGTCCACAATGGCTTTTAGTCTATAATTGATGACATCATCTTTGCGAACAATAACATCATGATAACCTTCTGGATGTTGTGAATGGAAATATTTCTCTGGATAAAGTTCCTTTAATGCACCTTCATCTGGCTGATGGTCAAGATAAATTAGCCCACAATTTTTACACTCTTTAAAATTATACTCATTTATTGCTTTAATTATCTTATAATCTTTAAATTTACAAAGTAAACAATCATTTTTTTCAATCATTTCATTAAAAATACTTTTTTCTTTCCTCTTCTATCTCTAATAATTTCTTATGGACTGATTGTAGTGATGCAACAGAATCTTGACAATAGGTTGATATTTCTTCAAAGAAGCTTTTACATGCTCTAACTCTCATATTTGGGTCATTACTTAAATGATACTTCTCCATTTTAAATAATAACGGTTCTAAGTTCCAACTACCGAGTCTTAGTAGTCCTTTGTGATTTTCAATTATCCGTTGATATAGAACACCCAGTTCTTTAAATATCTTTTTAGCTCTTTTATTTATCTGGTTATCTGCTATTATTTCGAGTAGTTTATTTGCCAGTATTGCCCCTTCTTTCCCAATAAATTGTACCTTTCTCCAATCTTTTATTAATACCTCCATTTCTCGCAATAGGTTAGTCATATCAGATAAAACATAATGTTTAGTTGCATCATGTAAAATCTGGCTAATATTAATATATTTTTGGCAATAATTTTCAATCACCCCTTTTAATGTCATGATTTTAGTTCCCTGTATTTTAGCACCTCCCTCAGTAGCATCAATACAAAGAACATGTGGTATTTCACTTATTTGATGTTCAAACCATTTAATCCATGTCCATATACCCCGTACAGTCTTCACTTTACCACCATAAATATCCTCTACCCAGATAATATCAGCTTTTGGCATTACCTCTTCTACCTCTTTTATTCGTTCCTTTTTCACTCCAGAGGTATATACTTTATCATCTGTAAATGCTAAATCCTGACCGATAAATACAATAGGGTTAGCACCACATCTTCGAGCCAAATCAAATGCAGCGGTTGAAACAGAGCCACCAAGTTTAATAGTTCCTTTCGTCCCTATAAATGTCTCAATCCAATCTAATAATGGATGTCCAAAACTACTTACAAATATCTTTGGGGCGAAGGATAACATAGTCTGCGGGTAAACTGCAGGGCCTGCAATTAAATATATATCTGATAAATCAAGGTCTTTTAAATAATAATTATAATTTTTTGCAGTAGCATCAATAGTTACCACCAAATCTGGTTTAATATTATTATTAAATAGAGTTCTTAACGCTGTATCTACACATATAATTAATGCCTTATCTTTAGCATCTTTTAAATAAGCAACATTTTTATCAAGAGAAGGACCTGCTCCAACTATAATTGTAGGGATATTTGGAAATCTACCAAACAATGCTTTTAGACCAGGACATTTTATAATAATAGATATATTGGTTAGAATCTGATTTTGCCATAGGGAAGCACTTTCCATAAGTGTAGCTAAATTTTGACGGCCAATAATACTTGACTCCTCCAATAATTCCTTTATTTTCTCATAATACTCGGGATTCTTTTTAACAGACCATTTGTGTTCTGCAATGGTTATATCAGGAACAGTATTTACTTTATAGTAATCATCTATTCGATATCGCACAGCATGGGTGGCAGACTCTCCAATTGCAAGTTTAACATTGGGTGATTGTAAAATAGGAGTTAAATCTATTATTTTAAGTAATGCCTTGAAAGTAGCTATATCAGGATCGATTACCAGTAAAAGTGTTTTCTTTTGAACTCTTTCTGCCAGCTCTCTTACATGAGTTCCCACTCCAAAACCTAACACTACTAATGTATTGATATGATTTAAACTCATATTAGGATCAATTATAGGGGTAGTTGGTAAAGAGGCAAGGTTAACATCCGGAGATGGAGTTACTCCTTCCAATCGCTTAACTAATTGAGGCTCTCTTTTTGTTAATAGTGTCATATTTGAGTCAAAGTAGTCCACTTTATCCTCCTTTTGGCTCTATGCTTCTAATTTTCTTAATCTTTCTCTTTGTTTATTTAAAAATTTTAGCTTTTCGTCATAGTCTGTTTGTTGTATTTCTTGGACACGAAGTTTATTTTTTAGATGTTGGATAAAGGATAGTTGCATTTTATCTTCTTGTTTAGAAGATTGTATTTTAATAAAATCTATTACTTCTTTATCTACAATTTCAGTCAATAAATTAATGTTATGTTCGCTCACACCTAAAACTAATAACTTATTACCAATTTCTACTATCTGGATATATTTATTAGGGGCTAAAGGATGAGTAGCGATAATTTGGATAAGTCCTGATTGTTTGGTAATCCATCTCTGTCCTTTCAGAAAGAAACGAAGGATAAAATAGATGAGTACAGTAATAATTATGAGTGAGAAGATAGCCTTTATAATCAGAACAAACAGGTTAATATTATATTTTCCACCTGCAAGTTCTTCTTTTCCATCTTCTCCTAAAGCAATATCCTCACTACTTTGTTCGACTTTTGCTTTTATCCCATAACATATTTTTGATTCAATACATGTCACAACACAAAAACTTATTACTACACATATGCTAAAGATAAAACTTCTTTTTAACATACTAATTCTCTCTTGGACAGGGAAATGAGGAGTGACACCACTTGTGGTGTCATTGACAGCACAAGTGCTGTCACTCCAATATCAATTTTGGGATGTATGGAGTACGGTGGCTTGCCACAGCTTTTACTTCAAAAGCAATATTTCTGGCTAAAAGCCTAAAGCTTTCACACTCCAAAATTTAATATATTTTTATCATAAATTCCCTCTCCTGTCAAGCAAAAAATCTCGCTTCGCTTGATAACTTTAATAGAGTAGAGGATTTATCCTCTAAAAATAGAGATTAAAATCTCTACTCTAATTTTATTACTATACGATCAAGCAAAAAATTCGACCTGTACGGTTAAATACAAGCCGAATTAAGGAGTTCTAACACAGCGGAATCCTACACAGTTGCTTCTATAATCTGGATATGCATTCAAACGACAGGCACATCTTGCACTATTCTTGTCAAGGTTCCACGCCCCACCACGCAATACTCGAAAAATTCCTTTTTCTGGTCCTGTGGGATTTCTATCTGTAGTGTTGGTATAATAATTTTCATCATACCAATCTTCACACCATTCCAATACATTACCAACCATATCCAAACACCCATAAGGGCTTTCTCCAATACTACTATATTTTCTTACAGGTGTTGTTTTACCAATTTTACTTTCACTTGTATTACATTTTTTAGCGTCAAACATATTTTCCCATGGATACCTGCGTCCATCTGTTCCTCGCGCTCCCTTTTCCCATTCTGCCTCAGTTGGTAGCCGTTTTCCAGACCACAGTGCGTACATGTAAGCTTCATACCATGAAATATTAACTACTGGATGATTATCTCCTTCATCCTCCCAACATCTTTCATGGCCAGGATCAAATTTTTCATATTCAGCATTAGTTACTGATGTCTTATCCATATAAAATATGTCTAAGTGAATCTCATGAATAGGGTGTTCTGATTCAAAACCTTCATTTTTGCGACTGCCCATCAAAAATCTACCTGCTGGTATCAATGCCATCTGTGTTGATACACTGGATTTACCACTACCTTTAAATGAGTTAATTATTGCTGTTGCTTCAGGGGTGTCAATTTTCTCTAAGATTTGCATAGCAAAATAAAGTGTATTTCCATAGGTATCTTTCTCAAATACTTGTTTCATAACATCAACTAATTCCTTACTTCCTTTTTTAAATCTATTTGCCAAAAGTTTGACAATCCGATATCGTAATTCTCTATCTGTAGTGGTTTGTAATCCTTGAATAAGTACAGAATTAATATCTCCATTTGATAATGATTCAAATATCTTATCAAATAGCTCTTTATCCGCACCATCAGAGGTTTCTATCAATTTCTTCAAAACTTCATCCCGTACATCATTATTTAAAGTTTCCACCTCAAGCAAACATTTACTTGTAATTTCTGCATTGCTCTTTAGCACCTTCTTAATAAAGCTACTGGCATCACCACTCATCCCTGCATAAAGTAGTATAACTCCTTCCCACCAGTAATCTCCTATATTCTCAAATAAAATCTTTTCTCTATCTTTTCTATTATCGTTGATATAGGCAGCTACTAAATACTCTTGAAAGGTAAGGTGGATAAACTCGTAGGTAGTATAAGTCTTTTTACGGATAATACCATTACTTTCAAAGTCTTTAAGTAATGAAAGTGAAGTAAAATCAGATATACTTTCCTCGATTATCTTTAATAATGATTTTATATCAAGTTCTATAACTCGATTAAGATGGTAATGATATGCTACATTTTTTAATATATCAATTTGTAGCTCTTTATCTCTCTTTATCATCAGGTTAGTACATAGCTCATAAATATCTACACACCTTTTGGGTAATTCCAAATTATGTTTAAAGATATGATAGATAAAAGTAAGCAGGAGTGGATTTCGAGCTAAATGTTCAACTTTACTATCTTGTTCAATAGCTACAATTAATTCTCTACATCTATCAAAGTCAAAATCACTTTCTTTACCAATTTTACTCTCAAGAAATAATCTTTGTTGTCTATTGTTTAACTCTAATATCTCAAATTGCTTGAAATTAGCAAGTTCAATAGTATCAAGAATAGGCTTTGAGGTAACTATAATTTTGTTCTTTTTATATCTTGGGTGATTAGCAAAGGTTTCAATTTGCTCTATTATTTCTTTTTGTTTTTTAAATTCCTCATCAAATCCATCCAGCAGTATTAAGAATTTTCCTGCTGAAAGTTTATTTTCTATAAATTTGAGCGTTCCTTGAAAGCCATTTTTAGAGATAATATGAAAAATATAGTCCACTAAACTTAAATTCTTTTCTACCCATTGTGTAATAGTGATAAATACAGGAATGTGGCGAATACCCTTTCCTAAGCTAACTGTATAAGCTAAGTGTTTAAGGATGGTAGTTTTACCTGAGCCTGATTTACCAATTAGCATCAGTATGTTTCCAAATTCCTGTTCCTTTTTTAAAATTTCTTCAACTTCATACTCCTTTTGTTCACTAATTTTGATAGCAGGATATTCCTTATTTTTTAATTTAAGACTGATATAGCTTTTTTCTAAGTCTATTTTTTCACCCAAAACTCTACAAGCGATAATATCCTCTTGTAATTGAGATGTAAGAGTTTTAAGGTACTGGTTAAGACTTTTATCATACGATTTTAACACATTAATCGAAAACCATTGTGTAAATTTATTAATCCATTGTTCAATTACATGGACAATTTCCTTGTAAAATATAAGTAACAAGATAAACAGGATAGTAATAATTCCAGGCAAAAAACAACTCATAATTTCATTAATCATCATAGTAATAAGAAGTATACTAAATCAATTTTAATTTGTCAAACAAAAATTATTTACCAATTAATTTTTAGGCGGGAGAGCAGAAAATTAGTTGACATAGAGCATTCAATATGGTATATTAAGTTTGCATTGAGTGGAAGAAGGGAGAGAAAGAAAGTTGGACATATTGCTAACTAATGATGATGGAATAAAGTCAGAAGGACTACATGCGTTAAAGAAGAGTTTAAGTAAATTAGGCAGAGTAATCATTATAGCCCCTGATCGTGAGAGGAGTGCTTCTGGGCATTCATTAACTTTAACTCATCCCATTCGTGTAGAAGAGATTGATACGGATACCTTTGTTACTGATGGTACACCTGCTGATTGTATCAACATAAGTGTTTTGGGTATTCTTCCTAAAAAGCCAAATTTAGTCGTCTCTGGAATTAACCCAAGCCCTAATTTAGGAGATGATGTTACTTATTCAGGGACTGTAGCTGCGGCTATGGAAGGAACACTGTTGAATATACCTTCTTTTTCCATCTCGATGGGTGCTTATTTTCCTGCACAACATATTTCGTATTTAGACATAAAATTTGATTTTGCCGCAAAATTTGCAGGTAAAATAGCTAACCTTATATTAAAACAAGGATTACCTCAACATACATTTTTAAATATTAATATCCCTGATTTACCTGAGGAGAGAATCAAGGGAATAGCTATTACTCATTTAGGAAAACGCACCTATCGTGAGGAATTAATTAAAAGAATTGACCCAAGAGGTAAGGTTTACTATTGGATTGGTAGTAAAGGTGTAGTAGATGAAGAAGGAGATGAAGGAACAGATATTAGAGCAATTAAGGAAGATAAAATCTCTATTTCGCCGCTTCATTTAGACTTGACTAATTACGCAGTGATACCCAAAATTAAAAAATGGGATTTTTTTTTAGAGGACTAATTATGAACTCGCATAAAATTCATTTAGCCATTTTATGGCATTTTCATCAACCAATGTATAAAAATAAAATTAATGAGCAAAAGGGGGCTTATTTTATGCCATGGGTGAGATTACATTCTATAAGAGACTATTTTAGTATGGCACAAATGCTTAAGAAATATCCCTCGCTACATCTAACATTTAACTTCGTGCCATCTCTACTATGGCAGATTGAGGATTATGTTAATAATTCAGCTACTGATAAAGAATTAGAATTATCATTGACGCCTGTTTCTAAATTATCTATGGGAAATAAAGATTATATTCTTATGCATTTTTTTGATGCAAACTACGAAACACAAATTTATCCATATCCGCGGTATAAAGAGTTATTGAAAAAAAGGCAAGCTAAAAAGACCTTTAATAATCAGGATTTGATTGACTTAAAAATCTGGTTTAATTTATGCTGGTTTGGAGAGGAATTTAAACGAGGTGAAGTTAAATTACCTGACGCAAGTATAGTAACTGTAAAAAATTTTATTGAAAAAGGAACAGGATTCAAAGAAGAAGATATGACAGAAATAGTAGATTTACAGTATAAAATTATGCGTAACATCATTCCTATTTATAAAACCCTCCAGGATGAAGGTCAAATTGAAGTATCCACATCACCATTTTATCATCCGATTATTCCTTTAATTTATGATACTAATCAGGCAACTATTGATAAAGAAGGGTTAGTTCTCCCTTTGCAATTTTCAAGACCAGAGGATGCAGAGGCTCAAATTAATTTAGCAGTGGAGTATTATGCTAATGTGTTTGGCCGCTCTCCACGAGGTATGTGGCCAACAGAGGGTGCGGTAAGTCAAACTACTATTCATCTATTTGCACAGGCTAATATTGATTGGATTGCCTCTGATGAGGGTGTATTACAAAAATCAGGTAAATATGGATACGAGGCTTATAAACCTGAGATTTTATGTCAGCCTTATTTAGCAATAGATGATGACAGAAATTTAGGAGTAAATATCTTCTTCCGCCAAACTAAACTATCTAATGCTATAAGTTTTGATTATCAAGGATATGAAGATTATGAGCAGGCGGCTGAGGAATTCATTAATAGTGTGAAAGAATTTGCAAATGATGAAGATAGAATCTTAACTGTAATCCTTGACGGAGAGAACCCTTGGGGTACTTATCGTAATAGCGGCATAGAATTCCTTAATGCACTCTATAAAAATTTATCTAACGATGAAGATATTATTACCGTTACTTTCTCAGAGTACATAACAGGTAATGCTAATAGGGATATTTTGGCACATCCTAAACATACTCAAAAAAGGGTTTATGATTTATTTTGTGCCAGTTGGATAGACCAGGCAGGCTCTATGCCAGGAAATGATTTAGGGACATGGATAGGCGATAAACAAAAAAATAATGCCTGGGAATTACTTCGTTTAGTTAGAGATGATTTAGATAAAAAAGGAATTAAGCAGGATAAACATCCACAGGTTTTTGAGTCTATTTATGCAGCAGAAGGAAGTGACTGGTTTTGGTGGTATGGCTGCGATTATTCAAGTGATAGAGATGCTCAATTTGATAGTTTATTTAGAGACCATCTAAAGAATGCCTATTTTAAATTAGGTCTAACACATCCAGAGATACTTGACAAAGCTATTTGATTGGTAACTGGTAACTATTTAACCAATTACCAGTCACCAATCACTAAATAAATGGAGTTGGAAAAAATGAATAAGAAGAAGATAGAAGATATTTGTACTAAAGTAGTTGAATGGGCTTTTTTAGGATTACTTCTTGTTGTTCCGCTTTACTTTGACACCCACTGTAGAGGTGTATTTGACATTCCGAAGGTGACTTTATTGCGCCTATTTTCATTAGTTATAATAGGTGCATGGCTTTTGCGAATAATTTTAACCAATGAATTTAAATTTGTGCGTAGTAAATTGGACTTACCTGTTTTAGCCTTTCTTTTAGTCAGCATTGTCTCGACAATATTCTCAGTTGACCCATTTACAAGTATAGTTGGTGCTTATAAAAGGCATGAAGGGTTAACCACAACTATTTGTTATGTACTGCTATTTTTTACTGCAACTAATTTCTTACATAATAATCGCAAATTACTTAATCTAACAGCTTATGTAGGAATAGGAGTTGGATTCATAGCTTCTTTTTACACATTTGTTCAAAGAGCAGGTCTTGACCCTATATCCTGGGCTGCGGATGTCCAGGAAAGGGCTGTGGCTACATTTGGTAACCCTATATTTTTGGGTGCATACTTAGCTACAATTATCCCGGTAACAATAGGATATTTCTTTATAAAGGAAGATATTCTGCAGAAAGTTATTCCAAAGAAAAAGGCAAAGAATAAAAAGCTTATTCATAAAGGTAGAGAGGAGACAATAAAGAGTTGGTTATTTGGAATAGCTTTAATTACTATGTACGCATCTTTATTCTTAGCAAAAAGCCGTGGGCCTCTGGCAGGTTTATTAGCAGGCATAATTCTATTTGCTACTCTGTGGACTAAAAAGGCATTTATTTATACTCGAAAGAGGGCTATGGTATTTAGTTTAACATTTTTAATATTTACAGGTTATCTTTGCCTTCAACCGGGTTCAGTAGCAGAACGAATGGTTAATGTTATCAAGTCAGCTAAAGAAGAAAAGGGAGAAATCCTTCAGAAGGTGATTACTGGGGAAGAGGAAATTTCAGAATCTACTCAGCCTAAAAAAAATTGGTTGATAAATAAACTTATAGGAGCACTTGGCTCTCGATACTTTATATGGCGGAATTCGGCTATAATTATTGCTCATTATCCTCAAGATGGACCAATTCGTGGCCCACTGACTTTCCCTTATTGTGGGTTATTATTTGGGGTAGGAGTAGATACTATGAAGTGGGTATATCCTCTTTATGAACTACCTGGTATGGAGAAATTAGAAGGATATAATGTTGACTACGATAGAGCTCATAATGAAGTATTTGACATGGCTGTTACAAGAGGTTTAGGAGGGTTGGCAATCTATCTTTGGTTATTAGGTGCTTTTATTTATCTGGCTATTAGAGGGTACCTTCGTGCCCCAGTAGAAAAAGATAAATTACTAATAGCTGGATTTCTATCTGGCTGGACAGCGTATATAGTGCAAAATCAATTTGCCTTTGCAGTTGTCTCTTTTACTCCTTTTTACTGGACTTTAATGGGTATGACAATGGTAGTTTGTGGTTATACCAGGCTTACACCTCAGAAAATAGAACCTGATATACATAAAAAGCCTTCTCTTTACATTCGACTTACACCTATTCAAACTGGTTTAGCTACTTTAGTCGTTGTAGTAGTTTGCTTATTAGGTTACCTTTCTCTTTTCCCCTATCGAGCAGATTACTACTTTAATAAAGGCGAAAAAGCAATTCATGACCAAGACTTAGATACAGCTTTAAAGATGTATGAAGAGGCAGTACACCGCAATTTTAGAGAAAGACACTATTACGGTGAGTTGACATATACCTATTATAAGAAAGCTGCTTCTATCCCCATGACTCAAATAGAACTAAAAAAGGAATGGATTCGTAAGACATTTAATCGTATAAAAGATGCCTTTAAGGTTAATCCGAAAGATGGCTATTTTTATAATATTTTAGGAGCTACTTATGCATTGGAGTACGATGTAGGTTCTAAAACAGCTAAACAAAAGGCTATTGAGGCATATCATGCAGCATTAAAATATAATATTATCTTTGCAGAACCACTTAATAACTTAGGAGCATTATATTCTAAAGATAACGAGTATGATAATGCTATTGCAGAGTATAAAAAGGTAGCAAAGATGAGACCAAATGATGGACAATGCAAAGTAACCATAGGTGATATTTATTTTAAGAAGGGAGACTATAATGAGGCAATTAATTGGCTAAAAAAAGCCCTTGCAGTTGAGCCAGACCTAATTAATGCTCATCATAGATTAGGCGAGATATACTTTTCACAAGGCAAATATGATGAATCTTCAAAGGCATTTGAAGAAATAGTTAAAATAGACCCTAAAAATATAAATGTCCGCCGTGACTTAGGTGCTGCTTATTTTAGAGCAGCAGAAAGTAAAAGAACAAAAGGACAAATAAATGAAGATGCTACTTTATATTATAAAGCAAAAAGTGAATTTGAACTGTATCTAAGATATCACCCAGAGGATACGGGACTTAGACAAGTAGTAGATTCTATGACCAGATAGAACAAAAATTTTAAATTCTTTATTGACATAATTGTATTTTTAGGGTATAATATCTTTTTAAGAAGTAGAGGGTAGAGAGTAGAAAGTAGAGAGAAATGTGAAGAAGACTGATAAATAGTCAACCAAAAATCTCTCTACTCTCTACTCTCTACTCTCTACTCTCTACTCTCTACTTAATTTAATAAGTGAGGATATTTTTATGAAGAGAACTTTTCAACCATCTAATCGTAAAAGGGCAAGAATTCATGGTTTTAGAGCAAGGATGAGTACTCCTGCAGGTAGAAAGGCGGTAAAAAGAAGACGCCTAAAGCAAAGGATAAGATTAGCTGGATAACACATGGAGGAAAACTATAAATTTACTAAAAAAGAGCGACTTCATCTTACTAATGATTTTAAAAAAGTTTATACACTTGGAAAAGCATATCATAGTAAGAACATAATCTTATTCGTGTTACATACTTCTAATACTATAAGAAGGATAGGTTTTTCTGTTGGCAAAAAGGTAGGTAATGCAGTAAAAAGAAATAGAGTCAAAAGATTATTAAGGGAAGTATATCGCTTAAATAAAAATAGCCTGATTTGTGGAGTTGACCTTGTGGTTGTGGCTAAAAAAAACTCTTTTGAACTTAAGTTTAGTGATATAGAAAAGGAATTAGTAAGGTTATTTAAAAAGGCAGGATTGGTCAAAGGTGATAATAAAAAGTAGCCTACTTTTATTAATTAGGATATATCAACAATGTATATCTATTTTCTTTCCTCCTACCTGTAGATTCTTCCCCAGTTGTTCTCATTATGCTTATCAGGCTATTACAAAGTATGGAGTGATGAAAGGATTACAACTTGCTATTGTGAGATTTCTTAAGTGTCATCCTTTTCATCCTGGTGGCTATGACCCTGTCTAAAGGGTTGGTAACTGGTAATTGGTTAAATGGTAACCAGTTACCAATTACCAAATTAAAGGGAGATAATACCTTATGGAAAAGAGATTGTTATTGGCTATTGTGTTATCTGTTTTAGTACTATTTTTATATAATTTATATTTTTATAAGGTAGCAGAAAAAAGGCAAAAATTATATAAAAAATCTGTAAAACAGGAAGAAATCTTCTCTGTTCCAACATTGCCAACACCAGCAATTGTCAAACAATCCCCTCCTCTGGAAGAAAAAAAGAAACCTACACTAAAAATTAAAGAAGAAGAATTAATACTCAACACAAACCTGATGAAGATAAAATTAAATTCAGAGGGAAGAATTAGTAGTTGGAAATTGTTCAAATATAAAGAGAAAAATGACGAGTTAGTAGAATTAGTACATCCTACTAAAAATTATCCTTTAAGGATTTTATTAGGTAATAAAGAGCTTACTCCAATTGGTTTTTCTACATTAAATGGAGCAAGAGAATTTGTTTATACAAACTTGGAAATGCCTCAAGTAAAAATAATCAAACAATTTTATTCTTATCCTGATTCATATGCTATAGATGTAAATATAACAGTAGTGAACAATTCAGAAGTTCCTTTGAAAGACCAGGATGTAACTTTGGAGTGGGAATCGCCAGCTAATCCTTATTATGCTACCGCTTCTCATTCTATCATACTTGACCAGGAATGTTTTATTGATGGTAAAATGGAGAAGATTAAACATAAAGTGAAGGGATTATTAGATGGAGTTTTAGCTACAATAGGATTAATACCATCTGGACATCCAGAGGATTCTGTAAGGGTAAAAGAAGGTAAGATTAGTTGGATAGCTCAGGATAGTCAATATTTCTTAAATATCTTACTGCCAAATGAGTTTGTTGAAAGAGCCGTTTTTACAAAGAAGATAGATGGAGAGTTAATAATGAATTTAGTTATTCACAAAATAGATATTTTACCTGGTCAAAGTGCTTCTTTTAAATTTAAGGTTTATGGTGGCCCCAAAGATGGAGATATTCTAAAATCATTAGCCTTTGGAGCAGAAAGATTAACGGGAATAGGTAGTTTAGCTGGGGTAGTACTCTGGACTTTAAAAAAACTGTATGGATTGACACATAATTATGGTATTTCTATTATTTTATTAACAATTATTATTAAAATTATATTACATCCATTGACTAAGAAAAATTTTGTAATGATGAAGGATATGCAAAAAAAGATGAAGGTACTTCAGCCTGAATTAGAGAAATTAAAAGAAAAACATAAAGATGATAAAGAAAGCTTAAATCGTGAAATGATGGAACTTTATAAAAGATATAAGGTTAATCCATTAGGAGGTTGTTTGCCATTAGTACTGCAAATGCCGGTATTCTTTGCCTTATTTACTGCCTTGAAACAATGTATAGAATTAAGAGGGGCAAGTTTTCTTATCTGGCAGGATTTATCTGCAAAAGACCCACTTTATATACTGCCAATTCTAATGGGTGCTACTATGTTTTTACAACAAAAGATGACTCCTGCGGCAGACCCCAAGCAGGCTAAAATGGGTATGATGATGACTATATTATTTACATTTGTCTTTTTGGGTTTCCCAACCGGGTTAGTTTTATACTGGTTGATTCAAAATATACTTACTATCGCTGAGCAGTATTTAATTAATAAAGGAATAGAGAAATAGGAGGTGAAATATGAAATTTGTAGAGGAAGAGGGGAAGACAGTAGATGAAGCTGTTGAGAAAGCATTGAAAAAATTACATGCATCAAAAGAGCAAGTAAAAATTGAGATTATGGAAGAAAGCGAGAGTAAAGGATTATTTGGCTTTGGAACAGTAAAGTCGGTTAAGGTGAAGGTAAAGCTACTTCAGAATAATGAAAATGGGGATTTAAAAAGCGTAAGTGTTAAGATATTAAATAAAATTTTAGAGCTAATGAATATAAAAGCAGGGATAGTAGTAAAAGAGACAGAAGATACTATAAACTTAGACATTAAAACTGAAGATGCGGCTGTTTTAATTGGGAAACGCGGACAAACTCTTAATGCCCTACAGGATATTATTACACTATTAGTTAGTAGAAGTGCAGTTGAGATTAGAAAAAGGATTGTTTTAGATAGTGAAGATTACCGTCGGAGACGAAGTGAGGTGCTAATCAATTTAGCGAAGAAATCAGCTCAAGATGTCATTAGGACAAGAAAGGAGATTGAATTAGAACCGATGATTCCTCAAGAAAGATATATTATTCATTCAACATTACAAGATCATCCTAAGGTATTTACGCAAAGCAGAGGAGATGGAATAGAGAGAAGAGTGGTTATATTACCTAAATAAGATGTCTATGTTAAATGATACTATTGCAGCTATTTCTACACCTTTAGGCGAGGGTGGAATTGGAATTGTTAGATTAAGTGGCAAAAAGGCTGTCGAGATAGCGGATAAAATATTTAGAGGAAAAGATAAGGTATCCAAATTTCTATCTCATACTATACATTATGGCGAGATAATCGACCCTGCTACCTTTGAAGTAGTTGATTCAGTTCTTCTGTCGATAATGCGTGCTCCAAAAAGTTACACTTGCGAGGATATAGTTGAGATAAATGCACATGGGGGAATTATTCCATTAAATAGGATTTTGGAGATAGTTTTATCATCAGGGGCACGATTAGCAGAGCCAGGTGAGTTTACCAGACGAGCATTTTTAAATGGTAGGATTGATTTATCACAAGCTGAGGCGGTAGTTGAATTAATTCGTGCAAAAACAGATTTAGCAGCTAAAGTTGCACTATCACAACTATCAGGTAACATGTATAAAGAAATATCTAATCTGCGCAAAGAGATTGTCTCTTTGTTGGCAGAGTTGGAGGCCTCTATTGACTTTTATGAAGAAGATATTGAATTGGTATCCATTTATGAGATTTTGGATAGATTAAATAAGAGTAAAAAGCACATTGAACAACTAATTGAAAATGCTAAGTATGGCAAAATCCTACACCAGGGAATAATTACTACTATTATAGGTCGTCCTAATGTAGGTAAGTCAAGTTTGCTAAATGCACTGGTTGGCCAGCCACGGGCAATTGTTACTCACATACCTGGTACTACACGAGATGCAATTGAAGAAATGATTGATATTGAAGGGATACCTTTGAAGGTAGTAGATACTGCAGGACTGCGCCATACAGTAGATATAGTTGAAGAAGAAGGGGTAAAGCGGGCAAAAGAGGCTTTAAAACAGGCAGATTTGGTTATATTCGTCATGGATGGTTCGGAAAATATTACCTCAGATGATATTAAAATTATGGATGAATTAAAGGATAAAGAAACCATCCTTATAATCAATAAATTTGATTTACCTCAATTGGTTGAATTGGATAAGATTAAAAAATACCTCCCTGATAAACCAATTATAAATATTAGTGCTACTCAAGGAATTGGATTAAATGAGCTAAAAAAGACTATTAAAGAAATATTCTTTGCGGGCAAGGTGCTATCAACTGATGAGCTTATAATTACTAATCTTAGACATAAAGAGGCACTTAAATCCTCTCTTAAAAACATAAATACTGCTGTAAATGCTATTGAGAATAATCTTTCTTTTGAGTTTGTTGCAATAGACCTACGGGAATTACTTAATAATCTTGGATTGATAGTAGGCGAGACGGTAACAGAAGATATTTTAGATGAGATATTTTCTAAGTTTTGTATAGGGAAATAGCTTTAATGCAAGCACTTCCTCCTTTTCCAAATCGTCTTCAGGCTTCCTCAAATCTCTATTTTATAGCGATAAAAATTCTTCCATAGACAACCCCGCTCCTCTCACAATTGCTCTGACTGTACCTTCAGGTATATCACCTGGATGATTAGGAATAGTTGTTCTTGTTCGGTTTTCTGGATTCCACCAAATTTCATGACTTCCTTTTGCATGGCGGTCAAAAACAAAACCTACTCTTTGCAATTTATGGATAATATCAGCATAACGAAAACCAGAAAGTCTGCCCATTATGCGACTCCGACAGGTATTTGAAGTTCTGCTCTTTGTACAGGAACAGGTTGTAATTCTTCAGGAAGTGGGTCTCCATGTTCCTTATAGGATTCAATAAGTTTCCTGGCAACATCCTGAGCAATCTCTATTGTCTCAGATATAGTTCGTCCTTGAGCAATTAGTCCTGGTAAAGAATCACTGGTAGCTAAAAATCCGCCTTCAGGTAATGCCTCCAAATTAACTTTTACAACTATCTCCGCCATCATAACCTCCTTTCAATTCTAGAAGCCTCCTTGTTATAAACTTCTAATAATTTTGTAATTAACTCTACTGGGTTATGGCTATAAATAATTTTTGAGCCAGTGGTTTTTGTGATAATCCCAACAAAGTTCTTAATTTCATCTGCAATGCCACCACTTCCTTCTAACACGCCAATAAGTTTGCCTTCATCATATGCAATTGCAAATTCCCCTAGCGTCCCAGAGCGTCCTCCGACAATAATCACAATGTCACAAGAGCGGACAGCAGTTACCTCTCGCCCCATTAAACCACTGCCAGTATAAATCATTACATCAATCTCTTCTGCCGGCGAGTGGTATGTTTGAATATGCTCCTCTAATGTTAGGGCAGGAGAAATACCAATAGTCATACCACCGCATGCCTTGGCACCTTTAGTAGCTTCATAAGGTAAACCAGGACACCCACCAGTAAGTAAAGCACAACCTCTTCTAGCTATTTCCTTTCCTAATATATATGCTCTTTTGGCTACCTCTGGGTCTAATTCTCCTTCAGAAGTTCCCATAACACCAACTTTTATTTTCATATTTATACCCCTTCCTTTGTTTAACCTCAAAATAAAAAAGATATACTGAACACTGCCATTAACTGAGCTATTTAGGGACGGTTTATTTTCATCGTTTTTCCCTGTGATTTCCTTTGGAAATTAGAAATTAGAAATTGGAAATTAGGTCTTCACCTCTTTCCCCAATTTCTAATTTCATATCCATTTTTTAACCGCAAGCTTTCACGCTAAAGTGAGCCGTTTCTAAAATCGCAATTTGTAACGGTGTTGAGTATAACTATAACTATTGTCAGACACCATCAAAAATTCAAGTTGATATTTTAACATATCTATGCTATAATTTTCAATATGAATT
The DNA here is from genome assembly GCA_040754115.1 of bacterium. Lineage (GTDB taxonomy): Bacteria > UBA9089 > CG2-30-40-21 > CG2-30-40-21 > SBAY01 > JBFMDD01. Next base: position 12,383 of record JBFMDD010000032.1, on the reverse strand, counting down.
TTAAGATGATTTGGCAACGGATTACACAATTTTTAAAAGGATACCCATTTTTATGTGATAGTTGTAAGTATGATTATCGTACTGCCTGTCAAAGACCAGAACGCCCCAATGCTACACTTTGTCCTGATTATAAAAAGAGATAACTACCAATCGGGACGGTTCACTTTTGTTTGAAAGCTTGCGGATAGAAAAGAGAGTTGAAATTGGAAATTAGAAATTAGGGAGAGAAGTAAAAGCCCAATTTCTAATTTCCAATTTCAATTTTCTGTGGACGCTTACAAATAAATATCCGAGAGAAATCATAGGAAAAACGATAAAATGAACCGTCTCTACCAATCTTTTTCTACCTGTTTAGCACCACTCATTTGTAGTTGCTTGCGCTTTTGAGCATCCTTTTCATCCTCTTCCAAAGCCTCTAATATTCGTTTAGCATCTTCTTTAGACATCTTCTTTTTGTCTTTTTCTTTTTGGACTTGTTTCCCTCTCTTTCTTTCCTCATTTTGTTTTTGCTTATCGGCTTGGGCTGACTGTTTTTTCTCTTGTTGTTTTTGTGCTAATTCTTTTAACTTCTTACGCACAAACTCTAAATTATACTTTACCTCTAAATCATTCGGGTTAATCTCTAATGATTTTTTGTAAGAGGTAATTGCATCGACTAATTTACCAGCTCTGTATTGACAATTACCAATATTATAATAAGTTTTAGCTTGCAGGAGAGTATCTTTACTTGTTAGTACCTTTTGATACTCTTTAATTGCCTCTTCATACCTTTGCTTTTTATATAAAATATCACCTATATTAAAATATAGTTCCTGTGATTCAGGTTCATCAAGTTGTGCATCGCGATATTTAGCCAATGCCTCATCATATTTCCCTTGCTCATAAAGTTTATTTCCAGCCTTGTTCTTAGAAGTAAGGCTATCCCCAAATCCTATAAAGAGAAAGGAAGTAATTAAAATAAATACCTTAATACATAAACTATTCACCATTGACCTCCAATTAATCGTTCAGTTATCAAATTTCCTTTTTTTACTCTCTTTCTATCACTTATAGCCATCTCTAATACCAATAAAATTAATGCTCCCATTAGGAAATATTGGAATCTATCTTCATATTGAGTATATTGTTTAGTCCGAAGTTCCTTTTTTTCCATTTTTGATATATCCTTGTATATTTTATCTAATTCAATCTCACCATAGGTAACATGGTAGTATTTTCCATCAGTGATGAGTGCAATCTTTTCTAATGTAATTTCATCTAATTTACTCATAACAATCTCGCCAGAAGAATCTTTTTTATATTCTTCAATCTGCCCATCTGGAGTTTTTATTGGAATGGGTTCTCCTTTTGTAGAGCCTATCCCAACAGGATAGATTTTCACCCCTTCTTTTTTAGCCTCTTTAGCTGCTTGAATAGGATTGCTGTCATGGTCTTCTCCGTCAGTAAGTAAAATTAGCACCTTATGCTTTCGTTCTTTTTTAACAAAGGCATTAGTTGCACATCTTATTGCATCTCCAATAGCAGTGCCTTGAACAGGAATGGTATTTATATCGATCCCATCTAATAACATTTTAGCCACACTGTAATCAAGAGTCAATGGGCATTGAACAAAACTTTTACCTGCAAAGGTAACCAAACCTACCCTATCTCCTTTTAATTTATCAATCAATCTGCTTACCTCCTGTTTTGCCTTTTCTAATCTATTGGGTTTAATATCCTCTGCCATCATACTAAAAGAAGTATCAATAGCTAAAATCATATCAATACCTTTCCTCTTTATTATGCCTAATTTGGTCCCTATTTGAGGTCTTGATAACGCAATTATCAATAAAATAAAAGTGAGTATAATTAGGATAACCTTTATTTTCTGGCGGTTATAGCTTGCAGACTGAGACATTTTTTGTATCAGTTCTAAATTGCCAAATTTAGCTAATGCTTTCTTTTTCTGCTTAAACACAACTATATAAAATAATATTAAAATAGGCACAGCAGCTAATATTACTAAATATTCTGGTTGAGCAAATAATCTATCTAAATTCATCATACCTCCTTGACTTTTATAGAAATATACCAAAAATTTACTCACATGTCAAGTGTTATAAAAATATTTTTGTAACCGTTCAGGTGTAATGAAGGGAAAATGGGAAATTTAGGGACGGCTCATTTTATCGTTTTTCCTATGATTTCTTGCAGAAATTAGAAATTGGAAATTAGAAATTAGGTCTTCAGTCCTCTCCCTAATTTCTAATTTCGAATTTCAACTCTCTTTTCTTTCCGCAAACTTTCAAACAAAAGTGAACCGTTCCAAATTCTTTAATATTTTTCCCCTTTTTCCCTGCTCTTCCATTTTCCCTTACTTACACCTGAACGCTTACATTTAGTTATTATCTGTGTAATTCTGTGTCCATCTGTGGCTTATAAAAAGCAATAGTGTGATAAAAGTATGATAGATTCGATTTCGTGCAAAACTTTGGTGTGAAGTTACGGTTTAAAATGCAACATACCACTTTACTGAATGCTTATACTCCTCTTGATGTCAACTAAGCAAATTATCTCTTTTTTTTTCACTTTAGCATCTTTTATCACCCAAAACTCTCCCAAAACCGCATCATAACTAAAAGTCATTTGTAACGCTCTCGAATCACAATTTATAACCCACTGAAGTATAGCTCTTGTCAGACACCAACAGTTTTTCATATAAAATTATTGACTTGACTTTTTGAATATGAGTATGATATACTAAACCCACAATGAATATATCAAAGCTTTCAAGGAATCTATTAAAACACTCAAAGAAAATTAGTGAATATTTCGATAGAGTAATTATTGTTATTTTGGTTTTAATGTTTTTAATAATCCCACTTCTCTTTGACCCACATATAACCAGTTTTGATTTAGCAAAAGTAACTGCTATGCGGGTATTGACACTTATTATTCTTGGAATTTGGTGTTTAAAAATTACATTTACAAATGAATTTCAGTTCATAAGAACCCCACTTGATGTCCCGATACTTGCCTTTTTAATTATAAGTATCGCCGCTACAATAAATGGTGTACATCCGTATATGAGTCTGGTAGGCGAATACAAAAGATACGATGGATTAATTAGCACTGTTAATTATATCTTTATATATTATATTGCGGTTAATTTTTTAAGGCAACGCAAATATCTTAAAAGAACTATTGGTTTTATCACTTTTGCTGGAGTCTTAGTTGCTGGTTGTGGAATATTGCAATTCTATGGAATTGATTTAACCAAATGGGAATCTGGGTTAATTTCTACTTTTGGCAATCCTAATTTCGTAGGTGGCTATTTAGCTATGGTTTTCTTTCTCCCTTTAACTCTATTCCTCCTGCCATATTCAAAGAAGCACACTATGGTAAAAAAAATTATTTTTTTAGCTACTTCTTTGATAAGTCTTCTCTTAATCTATAAATGCTTTTCTCTACTTGCTCATCGAGGAGGAGCACTTGGACTTGGTACAGGAATACTTTTATTTGGCATCCTATTAGTGAAACAATTTCTTAAAATGAAGCTACGATTTTCAATACTTTTTGTAATTATGAGTGTTGCTACTGGAATATTTTTCCTAAAGGGAGAATCGGGTTTAGTGAAAAAGTTTACATCAACAATTGCAGTAGAGAAAGAGGAAGGGAAAGCTATTCCAACAATAAGACTTACCAGCACTGCCGAGACAAGAGTTTATATCTGGCAAACCGGACTGCGGATTATAAAAGAACATCCTTTTTTAGGAGTAGGACCGGATGCCTTACGGATGGTTTCTACTAAGTATGAAAATATTGAATTTATTCGTTCAGAAGGGGGCAGAAATTGCCTGATTGACAAGGCGCATATGGAAGCCTTAGATATGGCTATAACTCGTGGACTATTAGGATTAGCTGCATACTTCTGGATTATAATTTTACTATTTATATTTGTATATAAAAATTATTCCTCAATTAAACAAGAAAACAAGATTTTATTAGTTGGTGTATTAGCCGCTATAATCTCTTATCTTGTACAAAATGAAGTTGGCTTTGGAATCATTGGGACATCTTCTTTATTCTGGTTATTATTAGGTATGGCAATCCCTATCGGTATGCCCAAACCTCAAATGACTAAACCCATTAGAGTACATATTATTATTCGTATTGTAATATGTATCCCTTTATTGATTTTAATTTACCAACTCATTTCTTTATCTTTACGACCATATATTGCAGATATTTACTATAAAAATGGGTTAGCAATGGTACATTATAATAATATTGATCAGGCTATTGCCAGTTATGAAAAGGCATTAGAGTATAATCCTGGTGAAGAATTTTATTATGGTGAGATTTTGAATGCATATAATATTAAATTTAATCAAACTCAAGATATGTATTGGTTAGATATGCTTATTGCCAAAGGAGAGGAAGCAGTTAGGTGTAATCCACTTCATCCTTATTATTACAATCTTTTAAGTTCTGCTTATGGAGAGAAATATGTTCGTGGAGATGAGAGCTGTGCTAACAAGTCAATTGAAGCCTCTAAAAATGCAATTAAATATAAACCACTATTTGCCGACCCACATAATAATATTGCTGCTATTTATGTCAGACAGGGAAAATATGATGAGGCAATTAGAGAAATGGAACAAGCCTCTGCTATATTTCCAGATGATTCTAATTACTTACGAATCTTAGGTGAATTATATCAAGTTAAAGGCCAGATAAATAAAGCAATAGAGCTTTTAAAAAAAGCTATTGCATATAACCCTCAAAAACCAGACTCTTATAACAAATTAGGTAAAATTTACTTCGACCAAAAAAGATATAAAGAGGCAGAAACTCAATTTAAAAAGGCAATTGAATTAGATTCAAACAATATTTTTGCCCGTAATAACTTAGGCACTATTTATATCAATCAACAAATATTTAATAAAGCAAGGCATGAGTTTGAGGCAGTTTTAAAGGTCGACCCGCAGAACAGTTATGCAAAACAAATGCTTGGTATGATAACAAGGTAAAAAGGAGCCAGAAGATGAATATGTTTATCATTGGCTGTATGATATTAATAGTATTTTCTATCACCTTTTACAGATGTAAACGATTACCTCTCTATGATAGAGTTATTGTGAGCTGTATAGTGGTAATGGTATTTACTATCCCTTTATTTTTCGGGTTGAATATTAATGCCCTTGATCTCCAAAAGATAGCCTTTATGTACACATTATCACTGATTATTGCAATTACATGGATAGTCAAGATTGTCTTTACAAGAGAGCTTAAATTTGTAAGAACGCCTATTGATATTCCAATACTTGCTTTCTTATTAATTAGTATAATTGCTACTATCTTTTCTATTAACCCAATAATCAGCCTATTTGGCTTTTATGGCCATTTTGAAGGGTTACTTGTAGTGATTAACTACATATTTTTATTTTATTGTGTGGTTAATTTTATAAATAAAGAATTAGTTCTCTGGTTTATTAATGTAATTATCCTTAGTGGTGTTTTAGTTGCAGGCTATGGTATTATCCAACATTATGGTCTTGACCCGGTAAAATGGGAGTTATTCACTGGGGGTAGAGTATCATCAAGTTTAGGCAACCCTATTGGTTTTGGGAATTATATTATTATGGTGTTAGGAATAACAATATGTATGTTCTTCTCAAGAGAAATTACACACAAGCAAGAAAAGAAACATACCGTGCCTTCAAAAAAGAAAAAGAAAAAGAGACGAGTTACTCTACAATATCCTGAACAACCTAAAACTCAAATAGAGAAAATACCTTTTTGGGTATATGGAATATGTATTGGTATAATTTTATATGGATTTTGTTTTTCAGCCAGTCGAGCACCTTTTCTGGGTATGGTTGGAGGACTTGCGTTAATAGGGATTTTATTAGGAAAGAAGATAATTACTTATAAAAGACAGTTATTAGGAATATTTGGTGTAATTTTTCTTTGCTATTTAGTCTTTTCAAATATAAATCCAGAATTAGCTGTAATTGGTAGGTTTGCAACTATTTTTAAGCCTTCGCCACCAAAACAGGTATCTCCTTTTGAAGTTGGGACATTCACCGCTACTTCTATGGCTAAGTTAAATCCGCGAATATACATATGGCAAGGTGCATTAAATATCATTCTTGACTACCCAATTTTAGGTATAGGGTTAGATACCGTCGGTATTATTCATTCACGGTATAAACCTGTAGAATCTGCAATGGCAGAGGGAGCTTATGCTACTGCTGCCAGTGTTCATAATGAGTTATTAGATATTTGGGTATCAAGAGGGACTATTGGATTAATCATTTATCTCTGGCTGCTAATAACTTTTATAATTATTTGCCTGAAGACTTATTGGCATGCTGATGGTATGGAAAAATTCCTTATTCCAGGACTATTATCTGCTTTGTTTTCTCATCTTATTCAAAACAGTTTCAGTCCTACTGGTGTTTCTTCTTCATCTTTCTTTTGGATTATCCTTGCCTCAGGAATGATATTTAGAGCTAAATCTACTTCTTTTCCACTACCTATTACAATTAAAGAATTGCGATGGATTATCTCTTTAGCTACAATAGGAATGGCTATCTGGTTATGGATTTTATTAGTTGTAAGACCATGTATTGCTGATTTTAATTATGAACAGGGAACTTTACTTCAGGCTATGCCTCCTGAGTATAAAAAAGACACTCAATATAGATTTGAGCGAGCGTTACAATTTAATCCTTACGAAACTCAGTATTATCGAGAGGTATGTTCTATCTACTTACATTATGCACAGGATACTGGTGATGAGGTATGGATTAAAAAGACTATTACACAAGCCCAAAAGTTAATTGCTCTTAATCCTGATGATGGTGTAGGAAACTCTATTTTAGGTGCAGGATACTATTTGGGCGGTAAAGAGTTAGATAAAGCTGTTAAGGCGTTCAAAAAGGCAATAGAGGTTGACCCGTACAATCCAGACCCACATAATACTATTGGATTGGTGTATCAAAGACTTGGAAAATATGATGAGGCTATCAAGGAATTTAAACAAGCACTATGGCTTAAACCTGACTATTCTATGGCATTAACCAATTTGATGCGAACCTATGCACAATCTGGCAAAGGTGATATTAAAGCAGATATTAAGGAATTATTAGCTAAGGAATCCGGCCCTCGAACTATCTGGCTTAGAGAAAGATTAGTCTCTTTCTATCTTGAAGAAAATAATCTGGATGAGGCACTTAAGCAATGTTTAATTATCCTTCACCTTAACCCAGAAAATGCAAATACATGTAAGATATTAGGCAATATTTATGCCCATCAAGGGAAAATTGATGAGGCAAAAAAGGCGTTTGAATACTTATTAAAACTTAGTCCAGATGATATTTATGCAAAGGAATTTTTATCAAAATGGAAGAACTAAAATTAGCACAAACACAATTAGAAGAATTACAAAAAGAGATTGTAAAAAAGTTTGATTATACTGAACTCGAAAAATTTTACTCATTTAATAAATCTTTTAACGCCATTTGTCAAAAGATGGCTACTTTAGAATCTTTGGTTGAAGTAAGCCAAATTGTTAATTCTACTCTACACATAAAAGAATTATTACCTATAATTATGGAACTTACTACTAAACTATTAAAAGCAGAGGCATCTTCATTAATGTTGATAGATGAGGAGCATAATGAATTTGTGTTTGAGGTAGCTCTGGGAGAGAAAAAAGAAGAGATAAAAAGGATTAGATTTCCTATCAGTGAAGGGGTAGCAGGGTGGGTAGTTAAAAACAAACAACCTATTTCAATTGCGGATGTTCGTAAAGATCCAAGATTTTCTCAAGATCGCAGGATAGATGAGGAAATTAAATTTGTAACCAAATCTATTCTATGTGTCCCATTATTAATTAAAAACAGAATAATTGGGGTAGTAGAGGCTATTAATAAAATTGGAGAGGATAGGTTCTCTAAAGATGATTTAGAACTACTGCAGGCAATGGCTAATCAAGAGGCAATTGCTATTGAAAATTCACACTTGTACGAGGATTTAAAAAACCTATTCTTTAGCAGCATCAAGGCTTTAGTTACTACTATTGAAGCAAAAGACCCATATACACATGGACATAGTGAACGGGTAATGAAATATTCTCAAGCAATCGCTCAAAAATTAAATTTGAGTAGTGATGAGGAAGAAACTATTAGACTGGCAGGATTACTTCATGATATTGGTAAGATAGGAATTGATGAAAGTATTCTTAGAAAAACTGAAAAGTTAACAGATGAGGAATTTGAGCAAATTAAGAAACATCCTGAGATTGGAGCGGGAATTATTAGACCAATAAAACAATTACAATCTATTGTTCCAGGTGTCTGGCAACATCATGAACGATATGATGGAAATGGATATCCTAATAAACTACAAGGTAAAGATATATCCATTGGAGGTAAAATATTAGCAGTAGCAGATACATTTGATGCTATGACCTCTGATAGACCATATCGTAAAGGATTGCCGCATCAACGGGCTTTAGATGAGATAAAAGAACATGCTGGCTCTCAATTTGATTCAGAAGTAGCAACTGCATTTTTGAAGGCGTATGAAGATGGATTGATTAAAGGAGAAAGTGACAAGTAGAGTAGTAGTCTCGGATCTCATGAATGGAGTTAAAATGATGATTTTCTATCAATTATTATTGGCTCATTTAATAGCAGATTTTCCTTTACAATTTAATGAATTATTTAAATTAAAGGTAAAGAGTAAGTGGGGTGTATTACTGCATTGTGCTATTGTAGGGATGATTTCAGCACTACCTTTATTCCCTTATATCTTTTGTATGCGGATGTGGGTGGCACTCATTATCTTGATACTCTCGCACTTTCTGATTGATTATGCAAGAGTACTTTTTACCTCTAAAACTAATTTAGACAATCTGTGGATGTTTTTATTAGACCAATTTTGCCATATAGCAGTGGTGTGGTTAGTTAGTTTAATAATTGCTTCAATCTCTGCCACTGCACTTGCAATACCCAAGTTTATAAAAGGTGTGCTGTATAACAAAGCGATAATTTTAATAATAAGTGGATTTATTGCAGCAGGTTATTTTGGGGCAATAGTTATTCATTATTTAAAGAAGATGTTTGTTAGAGATTACACAAGTCAAGCATTAAGTACCAAACGCTATGGAATAATTGAGCGGTTGGTAGTTATGGCTTTAATTCTTATGCCAGGGCTATTCTTTTTATTCATCCCAACAGTTCTGATTAGCAGAATGGCTATTTCCAGAGTAAAGGAGGAAGAATACAGCTTATTTGACAGCATTGCAAGTACTGCTATTGCACTTATTTTTGGGTTAATATTGCGATTGCGGCTCGGACCGTAAGCGTTCAGGGGTAAGTAAGGGAAAATATTAAAGAATTTGGGAGGGTTCACTTTTGTTTGAAAGCTTACGGAAAGAAAAGAGAGTTGAAATTAGAAATTAGGGAGAGAAGTGAAAGCCCAATTTCTAATTTCCAATTTCAATTTTCTGTGGACGCTTACAAATAAATATCCGAAAGAAATCACCAGAATAACTATCAAATCCCTCTCCATAAAAATAAATTTCCCTTTCCTGAACCTGTCAGGAACAGGTTTTCCCACTATTCCCCTTTTCCCTTCATTACACCCTGAACGGTTACCTCAGACCTTGATTATAGAATTCACTTAAGTGAGATTGAAATTTCAGTGGTAGCCGTAGACTCTTTATAAATTAAGTTGGGGAATTTCTGATTAATATTATTTTTAGTTGACAATGGCAGGGAGGAGAAAGTATAATAGTAGACAAGATGGGTAAGAAAAACAGAGGGCAGAAAACAGATAACAGAAAACAGAAAAAGGGGAAGTGGAAGGTTCCTTTCAAGATTCCAAGATTTCTTATCCCAAAAGATGAATTAATTATTCCACAATCATTTACTGTAATAGATTATGTAGTAGGCTTCTTATTGTTTTTAATCTCCCTTCAGGTGTATTTGAAGACATTAACTCCTACCTTGCCATTTGGAGATAGTGGTAATTTTATTACCTGTGCCTATACATTAGGAATTACTCAACCAACAGGTTACCCTACTTATTTAATGATAGGGCATTTATTTACATATCTTCCTTTAGGTAATATAGCCTATCGAATAAATCTAATCTCTGCTGTTGCAGCAGCATTGGCTTGCATGATTCTCTATCTTTTACTTTTAAAATTCCAGAGTTTTAGACCTTATAAACAAGATAGAAAAGATTCTTTGGTGGTTCACTACACTCCTCCAGTTGTTGCTGCTTTATTATTAGCAGTATCCTCTACCTTCTGGTCTCAAGCAGTAGTAACAGAGGTATATACCCTTAATGCTCTATTTCTATTATCAATGGTATTACTACTTGTAATCTGGCGTGAGCGGATAATAAATTATAACTCTCAAATAAATTCAAAGGTTAATTTACCACTTTATTTATTTGCATTTGTTTGTGGGGTAAGTTTTACTCATCAGTTATCAACTATATTTATAATCCCAGCAGCAATATTTTGGATATTAATAACAGATAAAAAGATATTTCTTGAGTATAAAAGACTTGGATTATTAATACTTCTTTTTCTAATAGGGCTTCTTCCTTATCTATATTTGCCAATTAGGGCAAGTATGGAAGCAGAACCAGCTTGGAGAGATACGAGTACACTATCGGAGATTATAAATCATATTACAGGGAAAGAATTCCAAGACAGGATGACATTTCTTTCTGTTAATGAGTTTAAAGAGATAAAAGAGTGGGTATTTCACTTAGTAAATATTGTCAAGCTAAAGGAGTATTTTAATTTATTTATTAAACAATTTACTATTTATATATGGTGGATAGGTATAATTGGACTCTGGATACTATTTAAAAATAATTTTAAATTATTACTGTTATTAGTGCTAATTTTCATAGCTGATGTACTTTACTCAATAAATTATCAAATCTTTGATATAGAGGTTTATTATATACCGTCATTTGTAATCTGGGCAGTATTTATTGGATGTGGAATAAAGGGGATAATTAATCTTGTAAAGGTTGTAAGGGGCAAATCTTCTTTTATTAAGATAGGAGGAAGTTATATTCTTTGTACTTTATTCTTATTTTCTCCAATTATTGCATATAGCCAGAATTATTATCAAAACAATAAATCAAGATATTACTTTGCATATGACTTTGCACAGAATATCCTAAGGCAATTACCTGAGAAATCTATTTTAATTGCTCAAGCTGAACCGGATATACTCACTACCTGGTATCATAGATACATTGAGAAGGCAAGAGAAGATGTAGCTATTGTTAGGGTATATAATCTGAATGAAGCCTGGTATATATCAGAGATTAAAAATAGGTATCCCTGGTTAAAGATAGAACTAAATGAGGAACCAGTAAAAGGTTTATATTCCCATTATCAACCCATATTTAAAAGGATTCTTAATGACAATATTGATTCCTTTTCTATATATTTTGTCTTTAAAGATGCACTTATTACGAATGTAGGTATAGAAAAAGGATACTCAATTGAAGAAGGGATTCTTTCTAAATGTTTAAAGGAAAAGACAGAGGTTATAAATACATTAAAAAATCCTAATTACATTTATAGAGGGATATTTGATAAAGAAATCTATAAAGACTTTTGGGCAAAGGTTGCTATTCGACGATATGGGATTGACTACAACGATAGAGGGCGTGAATACTTCCGAGTTAAGAAATATATAGATGCAGAGGCATCATTCAAAATGGCAATAAACCTGATACCTGAAGGTATTGAATATTATTATAATTTAGGTTTGGTATATTTCAATCAAAAAAGATATGATTTAGCAATAAAAACATTTCAAAAAGCCTTAAAGTTAGACTCTAAATATATAAATGCATATAAAAGTATAGGAAATATCTATGAAAAACTTGGTAATATTAAGGAGGCAATTAATAATTATAAAAAGGTAGTTGAAATAGATACACAAGATATAAAGATGCACAATGCATTAGCTCGTGTCTATTATAAAGATGGAATGTTAGATAAAGTTATTGAAGAATGTAAAGAAATCATAAGAATTGATCCAAACAATATTGAAGCATATGAAGACTTAGGTAGTATTTATTATATAAAAAGGATGTATAAGCATGCAGTAGTGGTATTTAATTATTTATTAAAACTTGACCCAGATAATAGTTATGCAGAACAAATGCTTGAAATAATAAAAAATAAAAAATAAAAAAATAAAAAATAAAAAATAAAAAATAAAAAGTCAACTACTACCGACTGGAAGTCGGTAGCTTGTAGGTGGTAGTTGTAGCTAATATAGGTCGGCTAAAGCCGACTAAACTAAAAAGTTACGGTGTGATTTGAAAGTCATCGTCTTTTTGTTCAA